>CADALS010000064.1 GCA_902788795.1 uncultured Eubacteriales bacterium
GATCAGTATTTTAGGATCGCAGGACATTGCCATGGCTATCATTACCCTCTGGCGCATGCCGCCGGAGCACTGCGTGGGATAGTAATCTATACGGCTGTCTGCATCCGGTATGCCTACCAGCCCCAGCAGCTCTATAGCGCGCTTCCTGGCGTCTGCCTTGTTCATCTTAAGGTGCAGCATTATGCTCTCCATTATCTGCTGCCCTACTGTAAGGACAGGGTTCAGAGAGGTCATAGGCTCCTGGAATATCATGGAGATGCCGCCTCCGCGTATCTCCCTCATCTCCGGGCTTGCCGCATCGTATTTGAGTATATCTTTTCCCTGGAACCAGGCCTCGCCGCCGACTATCTCTCCGGGAGGCATGGGTATGAGCTTTAGGATGCTCATCATGGTAACGGATTTGCCGCTTCCGGACTCTCCGACTATGCCTATTATCTCGCCTTCGTCTACGTGGAAGGTTGCATCGTCTACGGCTTTGACAAGGCCGCCGGTCATGTGGAATACGGTCTGCAGATGCTTTACATCAAGAAGATGCTGTGCCATATCCTCACCCCCTTACCTTCCGCCGCGCAGACGCGGATCCAAAGCGTCGCGCAGGCCGTCGCCGAAGATATTGAATGCCAGTACCAGCAGTATGACCGCAACGCCCGGGGAAAGCGCAAACACAGGGCAGCGCTCCAGCCAGGTGTAGCCGTCGTTTACCATGGCGCCCCAGGATGCCGTAGGCGGAAGAACGCCTGCGCCAAGGAAGCTGAGGCCGGATTCTGCAAGTATGGTTCCGCCAATGCTCTGGGTCATGACTATGATCATGGGGGACAGGCAGTTAGGCAGCACGTGCTTTACCATGGTGACCAGATCGCTGTTGCCGCGTATACGGCTGGCCGCTACGTAGTCCAGATCTCTTACGGTAAGGACCTGGCCGCGCATCATCCTGGCAAACGCCGGAACGCTTGAAATTCCAAGCACTACGGTAAGCATGGGCAGGCTGCGGCCGAATATGGTCACCAAGGCCAAAGCCAGTACGATAGGCGGTATAGCCATCATGGCCTCTACTATACGCATTATTACGCTGTCCACCCAGCCGCCGAAATAGCCTGCGGTAAGGCCGAGCAGCGTACCGAGCACAGCAGATATGATAACTGCAAATATTCCTACGAGAAATGCCACTCTTGCGCCGTAGACTATGCGGCTGTAGACATCGCGCCCCAGGTGATCCGTGCCGAGCCAGTGCTCTGCAGAAGGATTGCTGAATGTTGCGTACAGATCCTGATAATACGGGTCGTGCGTAGCAACCAGCGGCGCCGCTATGGCGCAGAAGAGGAAGAACAGTATGACGAACAGCGCCACAGCTACGATCTTTCTCTTGAAGAGGGCTTTGAAGAATCTTTTGCTTTCACTCATTTCTTTGCCCTCCTAATCCAGCCTGATGCGAGGATCCGCATATGCGTACGCGATATCCACCAGCAGGTTGCATATACAAGTGATCAGAGCCAGGAAAACTATGCCCGACTGCAGCGCGATGTAGTCGCGGCTGCCCAGCGCCTCCACCATTACAGAACCCATGCCCGAAATGTTGAAGACTCGCTCTATGATAGCCGAACCGCCTATGCTGTTCCTGAGCGTAAGGCCTATAAGAGTAAGTATAGGGATCAGCGCGTTCTTTACTGCGTGCCCCATTATGACCTTGCTTTCCTTAAGGCCCTTGGACCTGGCGGTACGAATGTAGTCCTGACCAATTACCTCAAGCATGCTGGAACGCGTCTGGCGCGTGTAGCTTGCTATGCCGCCGACGCTCATGCAGATCACAGGCATTATCAGCTGTTTCATGCTCTTTGCGAAGTCCACCCACGGCAGTGTGAAGCCCCAGGACGGAAGCCACTTGAGGTTGATAGAGAATATAAATACCAGCAAGACCGCCAGCCAGAATATAGGCGTTGCTATACCTATATTGGCAAGCACCGTAAGAATAGAATCTATAGGCTTGCCGCGGCGCACTGCTGTAATGATACCGAACAGCAATCCCAGCACTACGCTGAAGATAGCTGAAGTTATTCCGAGTATAAGTGTGGGAGGAAGACGCCTCTGCACCAAGGTAAGCACGTCTTCTTTGAAGTGATAAGAATAGCCCATCTTCCCCTGGACAAAGTTGCTTATCCAGCGGAAATACTGCTGCACAAGAGGAAGATCCAGGCCCATCGAATGATAAACCTGATCATGATATTCCTTGGTTATATCCGTTCCAAGCATAGCGTAAACAGGATCGCCCGGAATAATATGGATGAGCGAGAACGCAAGGATAGAGATTATGATCAGTATTATGATGGTCTGAAAAAGGCGTTTTAAAAGGAACCTTCCCATAGCATCATCCGGCGGCAGCCACTGCCGCACATCCTTTCATAGTGCCACAACGCAATGCATAAAGCTGCGGCCGCAGCAAAATAGCCGCGGCCGCGTTAAAGCTTAAGTGTTTACTTCTGGAGCCAGGTGGTCTCCGGTGTCCACTGGGTGTTGCCCCTCATACCGAAGTCGGAATCCTTTACGGTCTTGTCTCCGATATAGTAGCTGAGAGTAGCATAGAACGGGCAGTAGAGGCAGAGCTCATCTACGCACTTAACAGCAAGCTCGTCCAGGAGCTTCTTCTGGGTGTCAGCGTCAGGAGCGGTCATGATCTTGTCATAAAGATCGATAACGCCTGCAGCCTTCAGATCCAGAGCATCACCTACCATTGTGGTCGGGTGAGCGGAGAAATAACGGAACCAAGCGGAGTAGCTTGTAGGTGCGGACCACCAGCAGATGCTGACGTAAGGATCTGCGCCGCCTACAACGAGCTTATCACCGATATTGGCGGTAAGATCGATGTTGACCTTGAAGCCTGCTTCCTCCAGCTGACGCTGAACAGCGGTGAACACGTTCTCGAAAGCAGAGGTGAAGGTAAGTGTTACTTCGCACTTATTGTTTTCGTCGTAGCCAGCTTCCTTAAGGAGAGCCTTAGCCTTAGCAACATCGTACGGATATCCCTTTACATTGGGGTTGTTCTCTCTTGTTCCAGGAACGCCGAGCTGATTGGTAACAACACCGAGGCCTTCGGTGAACGCTGTCTTGAGAGCGTCATTGTTTATAGCGTAGCAGATAGCCTGGCGGACCTTAAGGTTGCTTACAGACTGGCCTTCCTTGCCGGAAGCGAAGAACATACCGAGTATACCTGCAATGTTAGCGCAGGAGTCTACGCCGTAGCGCTCGAATCCAGCGTTGAGCAGGGTCTTGTAGTTC
The DNA here is from genome assembly GCA_902788795.1 of uncultured Eubacteriales bacterium. Taxonomy (GTDB): domain Bacteria; phylum Bacillota; class Clostridia; order Peptostreptococcales; family Anaerovoracaceae; genus RUG13409. The sequence goes on from CADALS010000064.1 coordinate 3,271, forward strand.
TGCATGGACGGATAAACGATAAGGTTGAGATCGCCTGTCTTAAGAGCGTTTACAGCTGCGGTCTGATCGTCGAATACATACCATTCAACTCTGTCGAGGTAAGGCAGCTGGTTGCCGGCAGCGTCTTTCTGCCAGTAGTTCTCGTTCCTCTTGAAGGTGACCTTTTCACCTATGGTGAACTCTTCCTGTACGAACGGGCCCGTTCCTGTGATGTGGGTGTACATCCAGTTGAGATCGTGAGCACGGTACTCAGCCGGTGAGAACATCTTTCCGCAGGTGATGCAAAGAGTTTCTACAGCATCGCTTCTCCACTCTTTAAGTTTGATGGTTACTTCGTATTCGCCGGTAGCTTCGTATTTTTCTACGTTGGCGAAGTTAGCCTGACGGCCGTTCTCGAGGAGTATGTCGTAAACATCGCAGACTGCTTTAGCGTTGAAAGCAGACCCATCGTGATACTTTACGCCCTCCTGGAGCTTAAGTACGATGGAAGGAGCAGCAGGATCGGTGATGATCTCCTTAGCAAGGAAACCTACGATGTTGCCCTTGTCATCGTAGCGTCCGAGGCTCTCCATAGCAGTGGTAGCCAGAACGTTCTGGTCTGTACCGGTGCTGATCGGGAAACCGGACTGGTTAGGTGTTACAAGGATAGCAAGCTTAAGAGTGCCACCCTTTACCGGACCGCTCGGTGCAGCGTTATTGTTGTTGCCGCCGTTTGCCGGGGTGTTGTTTCCACCGCCGCCGCAAGCTGCCAGCGACATTACCATAGCGACTACAAGGAGCAGGGATAATGCTTTTGCAAATTTTTTCATAGTACGAACCTCCGTAAATTGCAAACGCTTCCTGTTTATTAAGGCGCAATTAGTTAAAATGTATCCGCCTCGTCACAATAAAATGATATCATTTTTACACAATCCGTTTTATGCAAATAGCGGATAAGATATGCCGAATGATGCATTCCTTGTCCGATTGAAAACAATAACCCGCTGTTGTATCATATTTTTATAAAGTAAAGAAAGGAGACGCAGATCATGCCGCTTACAGAAGTAGAAAAAGGCATTTCAGTCTGGTACGAAGACTGGGGCGGGGGCGACAAATACATCTTTACCGCCAAGAATTACATCGATTACAACGCAGCATACACCAGAGAGCTCTCAAAGCTCGGATACCATGTAATTTCAATAACGCTGCGCGGCTACGGAAGATCCACCAGAGTGCCGCAGACAGACGACATAACGAGCCACTGGGTGCCGGACCTGCTTAAGGTCGCGGACGAAGTAGGTGCAAAGCGTTTTGTCTACACAGGCATCTCGCACGGGTCCAGCCTGGGCTGGGAGCTTATCCACGACCACCCGGACCGCATAGCAGCCTTTGCCGGCGTAGTCTGCGGCCCCAAGATCATAGGCGATGAGGCAAGCTTCTCCTGGAGAAAGCGCCTCAGCACAGCGGTCATCACAGAGGAAGAATACCGTCAGCGCTGCGAAAACATGCGCCAGAACGCCCTTACAGAGCTGCGTCCCTACCAGTCCGAATACTGGCAGGACCAGATCAGAAAGTACGGGGACGAAGAATACGAAAGGAACATGCAGGCAGACGAGATGGAGCGCGCTCTGCACTTCGGAAACCGCAAGTTCCTTGGCTTGGATACGGAAGAACAGCTGCAGGAGTGGCTCAGGACCATACAGACACCGGTAATAATCTTCGGCGGCATGCAGGATCCTATAGTGGTTCCGGAGAGCATGTTCCGCACGGTGCGCTGCGTGCCCCACTGCAAGCTTGTAATGTTCAACGACAGCGATCACGGCGTGGCATTCAGCCACGGCGAGGACCTTGTCCGCGAGATAGACGCGTTCATAAAAGAGCGCAGAGTGTTCGAATAGGAGGTCTCTTATGGCAACACTGCAGATGAACTTTCTTTCAATGAAGCTTGGAATGCAGACCAATGTGTCCGTGTTCATACCGGCTAAAAAGAGCGGCCGCACCCTGTGGCTTCTTGCGGACGAGACCGGAGACGACAGCCAGTGGCTGCGGGAGTCCGCCATCACAAGAGTGGCAGAAAAGTACGGGTTTGCCGTTGTGTTCCCCTGCCCCTTCGAAAAGCTCTACTCGGAGGAGAACCCTGGGCAGAAGTTCACCAGCTACATAACAGAAGAGCTGTGGGCCGTGTGCACAGGTATGTTCCAGCTCTCCCAGAAAAGGGAGGATAACTTTATAGCTGGCGCTTCCCTTGGTGCTTACGGAGCCCTTAAGTGCGCCCTTACAGCGCCGGAAAAGTACAGCAAGGTAGTGATGCTCGGCGGCGCCTTCGAGGAAGACATAAAAGGCGGTTACCTGGAGGCAGTAAAGAAACAGATGGCTGAAGCAGGCCTCGTTCCGCCTCTTGCTTTAGACGACGCCCCCGCGGACGATGCGGAGCTTCTTACCAAGGCAGCTTTGGCAAAGGCCGAAGGCAAGCCTCTGCCAAAGCTTTGGATAGGATACGCAGGTGCGTCTCCCCTTGCGCGCTACGCAGGCAGAGCCGCTGTAAACCTAAGCGTCCAGGGCTTTGAACTTGCAAGCAGCATGGAATACGAAGGCCCGGACGACTGGGACTTCCGCGATCTTGCGCTTAAAGATGCCGCCGCCTGGCTGGCAAACTGCGGAAAGGAGGCATAAACATGGCTGTTGTACGTCTTAATTTTCTTTCAAAAGAGCTGGGAATGTCCACAAATGTAACCATGATACTCCCGAGCTTCGATCAGAACAGCGATCTCGGAAAGCCTCTTGCCGAAGTCTACGACCCTGCCCGCAAGTACCCGGTGCTGTGGCTGCTGCACGGAGGCAGCGGAGACGACGCGGACTACCTGAACTGGACCAATGTAGCCCGCTACGCGGTGGAATACGACTGCGCAGTTATCTGCCCCTGCGATTACAACGCAGGCTACAACGATTACCCGCGCGGCGCCAAATACTATAAATATATAACAGAAGAGCTCTGGAACTTCTGCATGGAAAACTTCCCGCTGTCCCCAAAGCGCGAGGACAACTTTATCGGCGGCCTTTCCATGGGAAGCGGCGGAGCCATGAAGATAGCCGTAGACAAGTGCGAGCAGTACTCTCAGGCGCTGATCATGTCCGGCGGTATAGGTCCCAAGAACCGCCTTGGAGGAGGCCACTCCGCCTTCCGCCAGAAGGTAATAGCTGCCGGCTGGCCTATGCCAAAGCAGCCCGCTGATGTGGGCCGCATGGACATAGAAGCCAAGCTCCGCGAGGACGTTGCCACAGGCCGCCCCGTGCCGCGCTTTATCATGGCCTGCGGAGAAGCAGACAACATAGCCTGGGAGGCTCACGTCAACGGAGTAGCCATAATGGAAGAGCTCGGCGTGGACTTCGTGGACTTTCACCTCCCCGAATACCGCCACGAATGGGACTTCTGGGAGATCTGCATGCGCAAGACCTTCTCCGAATGGCTGCCCCTCACCAAAAAACCGCTTTCCCCGGTATCGTCCGCATGGAGCGATCCTGTACCGGGGAAAAAGTAGTTAGCTAGAGATATTCAGTTTCTGCAAACAGCGGCCAGAGCTTATCCATTTCAGCTGTGCGTACGCCGTCGGACATGTATGATGTTTCTCCGAAGCACATCGTCCGGCGGCTTTTTGCGTCGTATTCGGGCCATTCAGGAAGACCGCCGCCTTCCGGCTTTCCGTTTCTGACAAAGTTCAGCAGGGTCTGCCTGTAGCGCTTTGCGGCCTCTTCCGACACCAGCTCCGGATCCTGCTTTTTAAAGATCATGGAGAACTCGGTGCCGTGACGGGCTCGCTTGCCATCCGCCTTGCGCAGCATAGTGTAGTACATCCACACATGACTGCCGCCCTTGGCCGCGGCCTGCGCTATAAGGTTAGCCGGCAGCCTCAGCCACAGGTCGTTCTTGATGTCCATGTAGACCTCTTCCAGGGGCTTTTCCGGGTCGTATTCCTCCCAGAAGGTAACGGCACCGAGGCGAAGCATTCCGCCCCAGTAGGCCTTGATCTCCTGCAGAACCTTATCCAGATAACCGAGACGGCAGAGTGCTTCCAGCTCGAAGAAACGGAAGTAGGGAGTGCTGATCGACGGAATGTCATCATTGAAGAGCACGGATTTCGCCAGAAGATGCCTGCGGCTGTCATCTGCAATGTTAAAAAGAATGGCAAAGATGTTGGCGTGGCGGGTGACATGGCGCTTGCCGGAGCAGAAGGAATCAATATAGACTGACTTCTCCGCATCCCAGAAGAATCGGTCAATCTTCTCCAGAAGGTCAGTGCGGAGAGTGAGCCAGGTCTGTGCTTCATCATCCGGCGCAAAAGAAGCCAGCACGCGGAGCGCTTCGGCAAAGAGCATCTGCTCGGCACAGAGGGGGCCGTCACGGTCAAAATCTGCCCAGTCAACAAAAACCCAGTCGCGCTCCCGACCAATGAGGAAGCCGTTTTCATCACGCTGTGAGAGGCAGAGCTCCATCAGGGAGCGGGCTTTGGGGTAAATATCGCGGAGGAAGGATTCGTCACCGTAGCTCTTGTGAAAAACTCCGAGACTGATAATCCAGAGAAGAGAGTAGTCCAGAATGGTGTTGAC
>CADALS010000065.1 GCA_902788795.1 uncultured Eubacteriales bacterium
TCCCGGTGCTGGAAGCCATACGGGAAGGCTCGGGGCTGAGCCTGCAGAAGGCCAGAAACGTATTTATAACTGTGGCGTTGTTTGCCCACGGATACGCAAGCATCATCGCCAACAATAATCTGGAATTTGACGAGAAACTGATCGCGGAGCACCTCGAACGCACCTGGAACGGCGCCGTGCTTGCAGCGGCGCAGGAGAAGTAAGGAGATATATATATGTTTGATTCAATGAAAAAGGACAAAGTCAAGATAATTACGATCATCGGCATGGCTGTCATGATCGCCGCGGTCGCGGTCAAAGCGGCAACATCCTCCGATATTGCCGCCGCTGCGATCCATATCGCGGGACTGGCGTGTTTCTTCATCATCGAGGGCATTGAAAAAACGCCCGACTCCGAATCAGGACTTAGTTTCAAACGTTTCTTTTCGGACCTGAAAAAGCCGTGGGTCATCCCGCTGATCCTTATCATGCTCGTTATGTCCCCCGCTGAAATGCTTCTGAGCAAGGCGGTGTTTGGCAACGCCTATATAGACCATGTGCTGGGGCGGGTAAATGTGCCGGGTCTTGATCAGCTTCCTCTGCTGCTGTTCAATCAGATCGTTTCCGTTCTTGGTGAAGAGATTGAATTCCGCGCGTTCTTTGTGGGAAAGGGCATGAAGCGCTTTTCATTCTGGCCGGTGGCTATTGCCGGGGCAGTACTCTTTGCCGCAGCGCACTATGCCGCAGGCCCTGCGGGGATCGTTGCGTGGGACCTTGGCGGAATCTTTATCGACGCGATCCTTTTTGCGATACTGTACCGCAGGACCGGCAACTGCCTGATCAGCTTTATTCCGCATTTTCTGAATAATATGATCGGATTCTTCCTTGTGCCGATACTGTTCGGGTAAAAAAGACTGAAGATCTTCCTGCCGCTGTCGATCCTTATGCACATGCTGATGGATACGTTCTGAGAATATAAACTCTGATTTATCGTACAACGGACTTGAAAACAGGTCCGTTGTATTTTATAATAACGTAATTAGCATATGCTAACTAAAATCACAACAGAAAGAGAGATACACCATGTTAAAGACAACGATGAAAATAGACGGTATGATGTGCGGAATGTGCGAGGCTCACATCTGCGACGCTATACGCGCGGCATTTCCTGACGCTAAGAAAGTCAGCGCTTCAAGAGGCAAAAAGGAGGCCACCTTCCTTACAGACAGCCCGGTAGACGCAGAAAAGCTCAAAGCTGCCATAGACGCAACAGGCTATACCTGCCTTGGCATAGAATCAGCCCCCGCTGAGAAGAAAGGATTGTTCGGGTGGAAGTAAAAACTGTCGTTCTGGGGCTGCTTATACCGTTTATAGACGCGTCCGGTGGCGCTGTATTCTTTGCGGCAGGCGTCTTCTACTATTTCAGAAGGTCTGATGTTAAGGAGCTGTTCTGCGCTATGGCAGAGCGGTTCCCCGGTGCGGTGCTGGCCTTTGATTCCTGCAATGAACGCGGCGCCAAGCTTATGCGACAGTCTGGTAAAGATGGAGATAGTAAAGATCACCTTTAAGGCATGATCGGCAGGCGGAATTCAAATTGCGCAGACTCCCATTTATTGGTATACTGATAAAAAGGGGGTCTTTGTTTTATGAAAAATCATCCTACAAGACTACGGATCGTTTCCTTGATCCTTTGCATTTGCATGATAGCTGCAGGGCTTGCCGCTTGCGGAGAGAAAAAGCCCACTGCGCCGGAGCTTAAAGGCGCAAAGCTCAGCCACGAGCCTGAATTCGGCGGCGTGTACATAGAGCTTAGCATAGAAGAGTTCAACAAGCTGGGCTTTAACTACGGAGACAGCGTGGATATCAGCTTTTCCAATGGCGTAACGCTGGAAGGTCTGCCTTATTACAACGGGTATTATACCCTTAACGGTCAGCCTTTGCTTGTAGCTTACCCGGGCTATCCTTACATCAAAGCCTGCATAAACAGCGGCGCTGATCTGTGGACGGTGTCCGGGCTTTCAGATACGGACACTGCCGATATAAAGCTTAACACAGCAGGGGCTTTCCTGGACATTCAGCAGGCCAGGGACATCCACTACCAGGACGACAGGAGCAAGTTCCCGACCGATGCAGTGTTCGCTAATTTCAGGAATATAAAGGCCGGGAATATAAAAGAAGGCCGCATCTACCGTTCGGCGTCGCCCTGCGATAACCAGCACCAGAGAGCGCCTTATGTGGACGAGCTCATAGCAATAGCAGGCGTGCGCTACATTGTGGACCTTGCGGATACCAACGAAAAGATGCTGGGCTACATAGAAGCGGACGGATTCAGCTCTGATTACTGGCTGTCGCTCTTCAAGGACAACAAGGTGTACCCTGCTGCAATGAATATGAATTTCGGGTCGGAAGAGTTCAGAGCAAAGGCGGCTGGTGCGCTTGCTGCTATGGTGCAGAACCGCGGGCCCTACCTGGTGCACTGCACAGAAGGCAAGGACAGGACAGGTTTTGTCTGCATGTTAATAGAGGCGCTCTGCGGAGCAAGCTATCAGGAGATCGTGGACGATTACATGATCACTTACGACAACTACTATCAGATAAACCCGACAGATGACAGCGCCCGCTACAACACGATCGTGGAATACGTTCTGGATCCTATGATACAGGATATGGCAGGGCCGGACTGCAGGGATATAAAGACCGAGGACCTTTCTGTCTACGCAGAAGCCTTCCTGCTATCCGGAGGCATGAGCCTGGAACAGATCCAGTCTCTGAAGCATATACTCACTGCAGAGTAAAAGGGCAGAATTATGGCAATGGAATTCAAATACGTTAGGATACAGGGCAAGGAGATAGCCCTCAACACGCTTCAGGGCAAGGGCATCTTCAGCATGTGCTGGCAGATGGTGCAGGATGACAGGATGGAGCAGGAAGACGCGGATCTTTTCAAGGAGATAGATTCCTGGTTCGCGGAGCATCTTCCCTGGCCGCCGCAGTGCAAAAACCAGGAGCCTGTCGTCTGCTGGTTCAAGACCGAAAATTCCGAAGAAATGCTTAAGATGATAAGGCCTGCAATGTGGCTTCTGGAGAAGTACAAGCACCCGTATTACGTTATCTACACCAACGACCCTGGCGAGATAATCTACGAGGACCAGTATCAGGTAGCCACGAGGGTGGATGGCTACCTGCAGATCGAATCACTTCAGGACGGGTGGTTCGGTAAAAGCTGATCCTCTTTCAGAAATCGGAGCTCTGGTCCATGGATCTCCAACCAAAACGCGCAATAGAAACTAATATCGAAAGTGACTTTTCATATAGTGACGGCACTTTCTCTGCATGAAAAATTGAGGATATGGTATAATAATCAGCAATAATTGCAATTTTGAGGAGATATAAAATGAGTTACGCGATCAGAAGGATCTTATTGATCATCATGCCTGTTGTTTTTCTGGCAGCAAGTATCTTTTGCATTGTCATGGGCTTTAAGAACGTTGGCTATCAGAAGGACTACATCCCTGTAAGCGGAGAGATCACCAGGATCTACCGTGTGGATGACGGCGGCGATGATTACCACTTTGACGTTTTCGTAAAGTACACCGTAGACGGCAAAGAGTACGAATCCCTGCTGGGTGAGTACAGCTCCAGCTTCCGCGAAGGCGCAGCTATAGAGCTCAAGTACGATCCTGCGGATCCTGTAAACGTCATAACTGCCGGCGGCACCAGCAGCACAGTACTGTTTGCCATGGGCGCGGTGGGAATACTCTGCGCGCTCGGCCTGGGCTTCAGGGCTATCAGAGGGTACTGATCACTGATCAAAAGGGCTTGCCATGGGTATTTTCGGACCATATAAATGTGCATACTGCGGACGGACCTTCCACGGCTTCAATTGGCGGATAAAGAACGGCAGGGATATCTGCGGAGATTGCAAGGACATTCTAAACAAGGAGATGCCTTACGAGAAGTGGCACAAGATGGGTATCACCCAGATACGTGCTTATTTCAAGGAAAAGGAACGCCTTGAGGCTCAGAAAGAGTGCTCTTTGTGCGGAAGGCCCTTTGGTGCGGCGGATCTTTACAAGTTCGTTTTAAAGGATGGCGCGCAGATCTGCTATTCCTGTGGGGAGAGCGTGCGCATAGTCCGTCCTGTCTTTTGCACGGAGGAGTACGACAGTTTAAAGGAAAAGTACAGTTTTGCTTCCGACGATCCTCTGAAGGAAATGACTCTGGACGATGTTAAGGCGGCGCAGCTTGAGGCTGATACCGAAAGGCGCAGCAGGATGGACAAGTTCGGACCGTGCAAGGGCGCATTTATCGTGGACGATGTCATAAGAGTACCCGGGGAAAAGGACAGGGAAGTCCACAGGATATGGGGACGCTGCGTGCTTGGCAGCGCTTCGGCAAATTCTCTGGCAAAGGTAGTACGGCGGGAAAAGCCGTATTTCATCCAGATAGATAGAGTGGAGCCGTTGGAGTACAACAAGAAGGCGCAGGTGCTTTCCGAAGGCCACGGCGGCGCGCTGGTGGCATCGGACGATGTGTCTTTCATCTACTCCGGCGATGTATTGTATTTCGAATAGGAGGGCGGGATCATGGCTGTAAAACGCATGGATACCGGAGCCTGCCCGATCTGCGGAAGGGCTCTTAGCAGATTTACTACACATGTAACTCTGAAGGATGATACAAAGATCTGCAGAGACTGCGAAAACAAGCTCCGCGTAAAATACCCGCTGTCTTACTATATTAGGTCCAGGGGAACAAAACGATACAGGAAGGATCCGCTGCAGGAGCTAACGCTTATGGAGTTTCTTGCGGAGCTGGAGGGCGTAAAAGAGTACGTAGAGGATCTGCGCGAAAAATACGGTTTTAACGCGGTCTATCAGGTGGAAGACATAACTATGGAGCCCAACGGCTGGTTCGATCCGCCGCTGATATTTGCAAAAGGACGCGTAGTCTATGGTTTTTTCGACATAGGCGATAAAGTCCGCGTGGTAAGGCGCGGCGTAGGCGTGGACGCAGAGATAAAAGGCATCAACAGGCAGTTCGGAGAGGAACAGGACATTATCGATTGGGAGCACAGGGGCGAGCCCGGATACCCCTGCGACAGCATAGTGTTCAGCCAGAAAGACCTTATAGTGGCGCCCGGGGATATAATAGTAAAATGAGGGACACGACTCTTTGCTACATAGAAAAAGACGGATGCTACTTGCTGCTCAACAGGAACAAAAAGGCAAACGATCTTAACTGGGGAAAGTGGATAGGCGTAGGCGGCAAGGCAGAGCCGGGGGAAACTCCGGAGGAATGCGTGCGCCGCGAAGTAACGGAGGAGACTGGCCTTGTACTGGGCGCGCTCCACTTTTACGGGATCATACATTTCCGCAGCGACACCTGGGAGGACGAGGAAATGTACCTTTACGGTTCTTCGGACTTTACCGGAGAGCTTGCAGAAGACTGCATGGAAGGCACGCTGGCCTGGGTGCCAAAGGATCAGGTCCTGCAGCTTCCTACCTGGGAAGGGGACCGCATCTTCCTGGAAAGGATGCTTTCCGGAGAAAAATGCATAGAGCTTACTTTAAACTACAAGGGAGATGATCTGCAAAGCTGGTCTGAACCCTAAAAATGCCGCATCCGCGGCTTTTTTTATTGCTTTAATTAATAGCATATTATTTGAATAACGATGCATATTAAGATATAATTGTTCCGTCTTCATAAAAACATCCGGTTTCGGCTACCGGCCGGAGTAGAGGACAGTTTTACAGATGCGCAGTGCGCTATCGGAAAGGAAAACAGAATATGGATCTATTCAAAAAGTGCGCAGAGTACACGAGGGCAAACGACTACCGCGCCATGGGTATCTACCCTTATTTTCACGCGCTCCAGTCCCGTCAGGACACGGAAGTCATCATGGAGGGCAAGCGCCGCATAATGCTTGGCTCCAACAACTACCTGGGGCTTACTATCAACGATGACATCATTAAGGCAGGGCTCGATGCCCTGGAACAGTACGGTACGGGCTGTTCGGGGTCGCGCTTTTTAAACGGAACTCTGAGCCTTCACCTGGAGCTGGAAAAGGAGCTTGCCGCGTTTTTAGGCAAGGAGGACGTTATTACTTTTTCCACGGGTTTTCAGTCCAATCTGGGCATAATCAGTGCCATAGTGGGGCACAGCGATTACGTTATCTGCGATAAAGAAAACCATGCATCCATCTACGACGGCTGCAAGCTGAGTTTCGGCAAGATGCTGCGCTACAAGCACAGCGATATGGCAGACCTGGAGAAGCAGCTTAAGAAAGTGCCGGAGAGCGCAGGCTGCCTTATAGTTACGGACGGTGTGTTCTCCATGGGCGGAGATATTGCTGACCTGCCGGCTATAACCGATCTTGCGCAGAAGTACGGCGCACGCGTAATGGTGGACGATGCTCACGCGCTTGGCGTTATAGGAAAGGGCGGAAGGGGCTCAGCAAGCTACTTCGGCCTGGAGGACAAGGTGGATATCTACATGGGAACCTTCTCCAAATCCCTGGCGTCCCTTGGCGGCTACATGGCTTCATCTGCAGTGGTCTGCGACTACGTTAAGCACAATTCCAGGCCGTTCATCTTCTCTGCGTCCATGCCGCCGGCCAACGCAGCAGTGGCTCTTGCTGCATTAAAGCATCTGGAGGCTAACCCCCAGCTTCCGCAGCAGCTGCTGGATATTTCTGCGTATTTCAGGGACTGCCTTACGGCGCGCGGAATAAAGATACGCCAGTCCGAGACTCCTGTGGTGCCTATCTACACCTACGATCCCACAGTTACGCTTCAGATCGCCAAGGAGCTCTACGAGGCGGGCGTTTACGTCAACTGCTCTCTGCCTCCTGCAACTGCGCCGAACGAGTGCCTGCTTAGGACGAGCCTTATGGCTACCCACACGAAGGCGCTCTGCGATGAGGCTGCAGACATAATCAAGACCGTGCTTGCAAGGCATGATCTTGCCTGATAGCTTAAGAGTAAATAAAAACGGAAGGCCGAGTAACCTTCCGTTTTACTTTTTTGCTAAAAGGTTAAGAAGAACCGTCCCCTATATCAGAACATTACGTCCATGCCGAGGCGGGCGTTGTCCAGGTCTTCCTGGGTGCAGCCGAAGTGCTCTATGTTGTACTGGTCGATTGCCTTCCAGAGCTCTGCGTAGGTTCCGGGATATACGGAGCCGGGGCCTCCCTGGGTTATGCAGGGGATGAAGCCCTTGGGTGTGCCTACGGATTCGATGGATGCGTAAGCTGCCTTGAAGCAGTCTTCCGGAGTCCAGCCGTCGAAGTCAACGAACTTGTTGTCGATGTCGCCCATGAAGGTGATCTTGTCGCCGTACTTCTTTACAAGCTCGGGCACGTTGTTGGTGTGCATGGGGCCCTGCCATACGTTGATGCCCATCTCTATCATCTCAGGTACGAGGTTTGCTGCGTAGGAGTCGGAGTGGTGGATGATCATCTTTACGCCGTGGTCGTGGTAGTAGCCGTAGACCTGCTTGTAGGCGTCAAGGAAGAAGTCGTCGAACATTGACGGACGCAGGAAGGAGTTTACCTCTCCGCCCCAGTCATCATGATGGAATATCGCGTCCGGATGCAGGTGAGAGCAGACGCCCTCTGCGAACTCGAGTTCCCAGTCTGTGAGCATCTTGATCATGTCGTGCATCGCGTCCTCGTTGGTGATGTAGTACATCAGGGCGTTGTCTATTCCGCAGAAGTGGTGGGTCTGCTCGAACATTCCCGGTGCTACGAATGTAGCAACTATTGCCTTGCTGCGGTCGATGGGATCGTACATATTTGCCTTGCACATAGCCCATTCTTCTTCAGGGAACTTGAGGGAGGGGATCTGTACGTAATCTCTC
>CADALS010000066.1 GCA_902788795.1 uncultured Eubacteriales bacterium
TTACCTTTTCGCATTTGCTGCTTACGGACTGCTCATGGTTTTTGAAAGGAATCAGTATGAAGATAATAACCTGGAACGTAAACGGTATAAGAGCCTGCCTGGGCAAGGGCATGATGGATTTTCTGCGTGCGGAAGACCCGGATATCATATGCATACAGGAGACAAAGTGCCAGCCGGACCAGGTAGATCTTAGCGCGGAGCTTCCGGGTTACTACCAGTACTGGAACAGCGCGGAAAAGAAGGGCTATTCCGGAACGGCAATTTTTACAAAACATAAACCGGATTCTGTCAACTACGGAATAGATCAGGAGGAGCACAGCCATGAGGGCAGGGCAATAACCCTCGAATACCCCTCGTTTTACATGATAACCAACTACACGCCAAATTCGCAGAACGAGCTTGCAAGGCTTGGCTACCGCCTGGAATGGGAGGCTGCAAACAGGGAATATCTTAAAAGGCTGGATCAAAACAAGCCTCTTATCATGTGCGGGGATCTTAACGTTGCGCATAACGAGATAGACCTTAAGAACCCCGATACCAACCACAACAATGCAGGCTTTTCAGACGAGGAGCGCGATGCCTTCACCAAGCTTCTTGACTGCGGTTTTACGGATTCTTTCAGATATCTTTACCCGGACAAAGTTGAATACAGCTGGTGGAGCTACCGCATGAGAGCCCGCGAAAGGAACGTGGGTTGGCGTATTGATTATTTTGTTGTTTCTGACCGTATCAAAGAAAAAATTAAGGACGTTGTTATAAGGACTGATATAATGGGTTCAGACCACTGCCCGGTGGAACTGGATATCGATCTCTGATATTTTTAAATTAATAGTTTTATACCGATCTTTGAGCTTTAAAGGAGGAATACTGAGATGAAATAGTCCGTTCTGATCATCCTTTTAGTGTCAGTTATGATCTTCAGCGCAGCTTGTTCGCCGGCAGCAAACAACAGCTCTTCGCAGGGAAACAACACCGCTACCGTTCCTGTAAATAATACCGATCCGGCTCCCATAGAGCCTTCTGGTACAACGGATCCGGTAAAAACAGATCCCCATCTGCAGGAGCTTTACGAAACAGGTATCCACACCTCCGACGACCTTGCATTGTTTCTGAATGGCACATGGTCTATGCTTCCCGGAGGCTCTCAGATAGGAGAGACCCAGGAATACGGCGATCTTAGTTTTGACATGTCGACAAAAACCGCTTCCTGGCTGCTGAAGTACGGCGGCGCAGGAAAAGCTGAGTTTTCATTCACTACAGGAAAACTATTCGAAAACACAAATGTTTCATCTGAAGACACCATCAGGTTTACAATAAAGTCAGCTAATGGCATTCTGTCTGACGGTGCTTATGATATTACAGGCGATGTTTCAGATTATCAGGTGTTCTTCTGCCGTTACAAAGACGACGATATTATGATCTTAAGGCAGCTTGGTAACGGTTATTCCGCCATGTCTATAGATATACTCGGAGCTGATTTCAACCAGACATCGGACGGGTGCTTCATCTTCTACCGCCAGGGCGGAACACTTTCCGAAAAGGTCCTTGATGACAAGTTCTACGCGGATACGCGCTATTACGCTGTTACTTTCATGGCTCTGCGCTGGGTCGATCTTGAAGGCAGCTGCTGGCTGATGCCTGTCAGATTCGAGTATTTCAATGAAGCTTTATATGCTGAGCCTATGGATCTTATCCGCATAGGCTATGCCCCGAATAACGCAATATACTGCATAAAATACGAGATGCAGGACGGAACAAAGGAGATCGCCTCTGCGCCCTTCGATCCGCAGCTCGTTGAAGTTACTGTAGAAGGAGATCAGAAGATAACAGAGATATATAAGCATCCTTATCTGATCTACGGTATCTATTCGCACGATATGGAGATCCCTGGGCAGGGCGGCGGCTCCGACTACAGGGATCCGAACATCTACGGTACAACTGACAGCTGGTACCTGGGAGAGTGGGTGGATGAGACCGATTCCAACCGTAAAGTCACTATATCCGTCGCATCTCCCCAGACAGGCGGTTACAAGATAGACTTCCATTTTTACGGTGATACCGGAGAAGGCTACGCAAATATCGCAGAAGACGATGCATTGTTCATAAATCAGGGGTTTTTCAACGGAAACATTCGCTACGAAGGTGTACTCCAGAAGACAGAAAAGGGTATCAGCCTGCTTGCAACAAGCTCTTCTTACAAGGGTGCTCCGACAGGATCCGTGTTCAAACTTGTAAGGGATGTTGAAGGCCCAAGCGGTGGCGGTAGTGAATACAGAGATCCTGCAAAGTACGGTTATTACGACAGTTATTTCATTAAGACCTGGTACGATAAAGAAGACACTGAGCGGACGCTGGTGATAAGCAAAGGATCACTGCAGACCGGAGGGTACAGGATAAATGTCGATCTGCCTGACGGAACCAAGGCGGAGTGCTATGCTTCGCTGGAGGATGGGGACCTTGTCATAAACCAGGGGTTTATCGAAGGAAAGTACAGGATAGGCGGCTATCTGAGGCAGTCAGACGAGATAAGCCTGCGTCTTGAGATAACAGCCTCCGACTACGAAGGCCTTAAGACCGGCAGGGTATTCTTCTACAGCACTAAAAAATAGACAATAAAAAATGTGCCCGGGATCAGTAAGATCGTCTTCGGGCAGCTTTTCCAGCCTTAGCTTTTCGACCCGCCTTTCGTCTATCTGCAGGATGGTGACCTTATAGCCGTAGTCCTCAAAGGTGCTTCCGTTCTCCGGATATTCCTCGAAGTGCTCCAGAGCCCAGCCGCCTGCAGTGTCAGATTCAGTATCGAATTCATCCTCGCTGATATTGATAAGTTCGCACAGATCGTCGATACTGATATCTCCGTCTATCTCGAAAACGGTGTCAGATATCTCTTTTATATCGTCTTCTTCTATGATATCGTCTTCGTCCCAGATGTCGCCGACTATTTCTTCCAGGATGTCCTCCATGGTTATGATTCCAAGCGTTCCGCCGTATTCGTCGCAGACTATGGCCATGTGCTGGCCTGCAGCGCGCAGCTGGTCCAGAACGCTTGTAAGCTTTGTAGTCTTGTAAACGTAAAGCGGCTCCATGAGCAGGGCCTTGATATCAACGTTCTCGTAGGTAGTGTAAGCCTTAAAGAACTGGTTCAGGTAGAGAATACCTATGATATTGTCTATGTTTCCGTCGTAAACAGGGATCCTGGAGAAAGCGTGGTCTTCCATGATTACAGAGAGTATCTGCTCTCTGCTGTCCCTTATGTCTATGCCTTCCACGTCCACTCGGCTGGTCATGGCCTCGTAGGCTGCAACATCCAGGAAGTCTATGGCTGCCTGCACGAGCTCTGACTGGTCCTCGTCCAGGACATCCTCGTCTTCGGCAGTTTCTATGATGCTGGAAAGCTCGTCTATGGCTTCTTCCGCGGCCTGGTCTTCGTCCATGTCTTCTTCATCGCCTTTGAGCTTCATTGTTATAGCATCGACGGCCTTTACAACAACGAATACGAAAGGCTTAAGAACAGTGATAAGGACCATCAAGGGCCCGGAATAGCGCAGTGCCAGAGTGTTCGGCATTTTCCTTGCGCGTATCTTAGGAATAGTTTCTCCGAAGATTATTACAAGAATTGTTACAACAACGGTGCCTATCCAGGTGTAGCTGTCGCTTTTGAATATCTCGAGTATAAGGACTGATGCAATGGAAGAGGAGGCTATGTTCACAAGGTTGTTTCCTGTGAGTATGGCTCCGAGCGCGGTATCGAAGTCCTGGGTTATCTTCCATGCTCTGGCTGCCTTTTTGTCCCCGGAATCCTTGAGGTTTTCTATCCTTACCTTGTTGCAGGCTGAATAGGACATCTCGGATGCGGAGAAGAAGGAGGAGAGGGCTATGCAAAGTATAAGGGCAACTGAGAGTATAGCTATTGTCATTGCTTTTTACCTCTGGCTGCCGCCTCGTCCTCATCGTAGATCTCGCCTACGAGCTCTTCCAGTATGTCCTCCACGGATACCACGCCGACGCTGTGGCCCTTGCCGTCTGTTGCAACAGCAAGCGAGAACCTGTGTTCCGCCATAATGGGCAGGAGGTCGTCTATCTTGGTGTCCTGCTCTATAAACAGCGGCTTGGTGAGCAGCTTCATAATGTCTATATTGTCCTTATCCTTAAGATAAGCCCTTATGAAGCTTCTGATGTGGAGTATGCCGAATATATGGTTGAGATCCCCGCGGTATACAGGAAGCCTGCTGTGGGTCTGCTCTTTGATAAAGCTGAGTATGTTTTCCGGATCGTCCTCGCAGTTTATTGCAAAGACCTTGTCTATAGGAGTCATGATGTTCCTGACGGTAACATCGTTAAAGTCTATGGCGGACTGGATAAGATCTCCTTCGTCTTCCTCCAGGGTGCCGTCTTCTGTAAGGTCCTCGATTATATCGTGGAGCTCGTCTTCAGTAACTGTGAGCTCTGCCTCGTCCTTTGTGAGCCTGGAAGCGAAGTTGCCTATCCTGGACAGTACAAAAGAAAGAGGGCGCAAAAGCGTCATCAGTACTTTAAGAAGGCCGGAATTTGATAAGGTGAATCTGTAGGAGTATTTCTTGGCTACGCTTTTGGGAAGCATCTCGCCGAAGAAAAATACTACGATAGTTGTTAAGATGGTACTAATTGCAACCGCGCCTACACCGAATGCTCTGGTAACAGCAACTGTAACTATAGCTGAAGCCGCAATGTGCACTATATTGGTGCAGATGAGCAGGGTGGTTATAGCTTTGTCGAAATTGTCCAGCACGTAAAGAGCGTTATCGGCTCTGTTATCGCCTCTGTCTTTGGCAAGCTTTATTTTGGCGTAGTTTGCTGATGAAACAGCAGTCTCAGTTACCGCAAGCCATGCCGCGGCAAAGAGAAGTAAAAGAATTATTATATATGACGATCGGGGGACAGCGTCCATTGTTATCCTTTATGTGATATATAAACTAAAAATAAGAAAAAGCTGCAGCACCAGGCTGCAGCGTTGTTTGCATCTTATGCTCTGGAAACTTTTCCGGATCTAAGGCAGTGTGTGCAGACATTGATCCTTTTAACGGTTCCGTTCTCCTCAACTCTTACAGTCTGGATGTTAGCATTCCACTTTCTTCTGGTATGACGATTGGAGTGGGATACGTTGTTACCGGAAACCTGACCCTTTCCGCAGATCTCGCACTTTCTGGACATTTTATGACCTCCTTACCGAAATCGGTTGATATTTCAAGCTTTATGCACCAAAAAGGTGCGTCACTTCAATTCAGACTTTGCGATTATAGCACAAGAATCATACTTGTGCAAGATTTTTTTCTATTTATTTGCTATAATAATTGCATGTTAGTAAGCAAGAAGAATGATCAGGGAGTCATCACTATAGATGACGGGCTGTTCTTCCAGCTTCTGAACGAAGCGCTGCGCCCCTGGGAAGGCAAAGCCAGGTATGTAGGTGAAAAAGAGCTCCGCTACGGGGAGGACGGACTTTTCATGTCTGCAGCGCTGAGTATCAGGATAGGAAACAGTATCAGCGAGATCTGCAACCATATAATTGATTTCACATCCAGGGCCATAGAAGAAGACCTTGAGCTTGAAGTTGAAGATATCGTAATAAATGTAATACAAATGACCACTGCCAGGACAGCGGTCAAAAGAGATATAAGGTTCAGTTACCGTGGCGGCAAAAACGAAGAAAACTGAATATGAGATCAGTCTGAGCTCTGAAATATCCGAACTTAAAGGTATTGGCCCGCAGAAGGCAGAGCGCCTTGCAAAGCTTGGGATAGAGCATTTCGAAGATATGTTCGAGTTCTACCCCAGGGAGTACGAGGACAAGCGCAACGTAAAGCGCATTTGCGATCTTGCGGACGGAGAAAAAGTCCTGGTGCGAGCCAGGGTGCTTTTGCTGCGCTTTGGAAAAGGTTTTGGCAAAAATCGCACGCTGCATCTGCTTTGCGAGGACGATACCGCAAGGATGGAAGTGCTGTTCTTTAAGGGCGCTTTCCTTGCCGGCCAGTTTAAGCAGGGTGAGCTGTTCGACTTTTTTGGCAAAGTAAAAGTAGAGAACGGCAGGGTAACCATGTTCCACCCGTCCTATTCCAGAAGCGAAGGCACGGAAGAAAAGGGCATACTGCCTGTCTACCCGCTTACAGCCGGAATATCGCAGAAGGACTTGAGGCTGTGCTCCAGGGCGGCTCTTTTGCATGCCGATGAGCTTTCCGAGACTCTTCCTGCATCTGCTGTGATCTCCGCCAGGCTCTGCAGCAACGCCTACGCATATTCCAATATCCATTATCCACAGGGAGACGAACAGTACAAAGCTGCAAGGTACAGGCTTGTCTACGAGGAGCTTTACTATTTGGATACCGCGCTTGCGCTTTCCAAGGACAGAGGCGGCGCCGGAAGGAACGGCAACAGCATTACAGGAGATTACGCCTGGCAGTTTGCGTCAAGCCTTCCTTTTGAGATGACCGGAGCTCAGAAGAGAGCTCTTAAGGACATCCTTGATGATATGGCTTCCCCAAAAGCCATGAACAGGCTGGTGCAGGGAGACGTAGGAAGCGGCAAGACCGCAGTGGCTGCCGCAGCTATGCTCCAGAGCGCAAAAAACGGCTATCAGAGCGCTTTTATGGCCCCGACCGATATACTGGCCCGCCAGCACTTTGAGACGCTCACAAAGCTTTTTAAGGGCTTTGGAGTGGATATCGTTTTACTGACATCAACTATGCCTTCTGCTGAAAAGAAGAAGGCTCTTGAGCTTATAAAAAGCGGCGCTGCGGATATTGCAGTAGGCACCCACGCGCTTATATCCGGCGGCGTGGAATACAGCAACTTAGGGCTTGTAATTACTGACGAGCAGCACAGGTTCGGTGTAAACCAGAGGAGGCTGCTGTCCGCCAAGGGCAAATGCCCGGATGTTCTGGTAATGACAGCAACACCTATACCAAGGACTCTGGCCGTTGTTCTGTACGCAGACCTGGACATTTCAGTTATAGACGAGCTCCCGCCGGGGCGTATTCCTATAATAACTAAGTCCTACGATGCAAAGACCAGAAAGCAGGCTTACGATATTCTTCTTGAGGAAGTCGCAAAAGGAAGGCAGGCTTACATAGTTGCGCCTTACATAGAGGATCCCGAAAACATGGAAGGCCGCTCTGCACAGGGGCTTTTTGAGGGCTTTTCCGCAGCTCACAAGGATATAAGCTGCGCGCTTCTGCACGGCCAGATGGACCAGGCGGAAAAAGACGATGTAATGACCCGTTTTTACAATGGAGAGATACAGGTTCTGGTCTCTACGGTCGTTATAGAAGTAGGAATAGATGTGCCTAACGCAACTGTAATGCTTATAGAGGATTCGCAGCGTTTCGGCCTTGCCCAGATGCACCAGCTGCGCGGCAGAGTAGGGCGCGGAAAGCACCAGTCCTACTGCCTTATTGTTACAGACGGCGGCGGACAGACCGCAGAAGACAGAGCAAAGATAATGTGCCAGACGCTGAGCGGCTTTACCATTGCGGAAAAGGACCTTGAGCTCCGCGGCCCCGGGGAATTCTTCGGTTACCGCCAGCACGGCCTCCCGCAGCTTACCCTTGCAGACCCTGTTAAGCACAGAGAAGTTGCCGCCAAAGCCTTAACAGACGTTCAGATGATGCTGGCAAAAGATCCGAAGCTCACATCGCAGGAAAACGCCGCGTTTTTGAAAAACCTTAAACGCAAGTACATGCAAAGCGATGGACTAACGCTGTAGATTGTGGTAAGATAAACCAATATGAGAATAATTGCAGGCGAATTCCGGGGAAGGCGCCTAAAATCCCCGGCAAATTACGATATAAGACCTACCAGCGATAAAGTAAAAGAAGCCATTTTCAGCATGATAGTCCCCATGATAACCGACAGCAGCGTTGCCATGGACGTCTTTGCGGGAAGCGGCAGCATGGGCCTGGAAGCGCTCAGCAGAGGCGTGCGCAGGGTCTATTTTTCCGATCAGAACAAGGATTCGCTAAAGCTGGTAAAGGAGAATGTTCAGATCTGCAAAGCTTCGGACAGGAGCATACTCCTGCACGGGGATTTCAGGGAAAACATCAGGAAGATCCGGGAAAAGGTAGACATTTTCTTTATAGATCCTCCTTATGCCAACGGATACGTGCTTCCGGCTGTGGATGCTATACTGGACGCGGACATTCTTTCCGAAGACGGCCTGATAATCTGCGAACACGACAAAAGAGATGAAATGCCGGAAGAATACAGAGGGCTCATAACTGTAAGATCCAGAAAGTACGGCCACACCGGCGTTACTATCTACGCATATCCCGATGCTTTAGAGGAGGTAGGCGAATGAAAAAGGGCTTTTGCTGCGGCACTTTCGATCCTATAACCGTAGGGCATGTGGACATTATAGAAAGAGCAGCCAGGCTCTGCGATAAGCTGGTTATAGGCGTTGTCGTAAACTATGCCAAGAACAGCTATTTTACACTGGAGCAGCGCACCGAAATGGTAAAGGCTGCTGTTTCTCATATCAAAAACGTGGAGGTGGTCTCTTTCTCCGACCATCTGCCAACTTATGTTATGAAAGAAGGCTTTGATGTAATAATCAGAGGCTTACGCAACGAGAGCGATTTCGACTACGAGATAGGCCTTGCGCAGCTCTACGATCATTTCTTCAAGGGCTCCTGCGAAACAGTATATATCATGACAAAACCGGAGTATTCCTATATAAGCTCCACCATAGTCCGCCAGAATTTCGAACTGGACGCGGATGTAAGCGGCTGGGTTACTCCGTCTGTATACAAGCTTATGAAAGAATTTAAAAATAAATAATAGGAGGATGCTATGAAAGTATTGGAACTTCTTGACGAACTTGACGAGATCATAGAACTCGCGGCAAACGTTCCTGTTGTAAGGAAGGTAATGGTAGATCCCAACGAGATCACCGAGATCGTTAAAGAGATACGTCTGGAGCTGCCCGATGAGATCCAGCAGGCTCAGTGGATCAAGAACGAGCGCCAGAGGATACTGGACGAGGCAAAGGCCGAGTACGACAACATCATAAAGGACGCTCAGGATAAGGCTGCACAGCTTGTTGAGCAGGACGAAATAACTGTAAAGGCTAAGCAGAGAGCAGAGGAGATACTCCGCATAGCAAAGGAGAACTGCTCTGTTATGAAGATGTCCATCCTGGACTACACAGATGGCATGCTCTACAATCTTCAGGAGAAAGTGGACCAGATGTACGCTACATACTTCACCGATATGTACGACGATCTGCAGAGCACCTTCGAGAAGATCAATACAAATATCGCTAACAGCCGCAACGAAGTCAAAGACCAGATCTACAAGTCCCAGAACTCGGAGGAGTAATGGTAACTGCAGGCATAATCTGCGAATTCGATCCGTTTCATAACGGGCACCGCTATCTGCTGGAAGCTGCCAGGAAAGAGCTTAAAGCAGACCGCATAGTCTGCATTATGAGCGGCAGTTTTACGCAGCGGGGAAAGCCGGCAGGCTGGGATAAGTTCGCCAGGGCACACGCAGCTGCTGCCTGCGGAGCGGACCTTGTACTGGAGCTTCCTTTTGCGTACGCCGTAAACTTTGCGGACCTTTTTGCAAAGGGCGGAGTGCGCGCTTTGGACAGGCTCGGCTGCGTGGACTATCTGGTATTCGGAAGCGAATGCGGAGATACGGAAAGGCTCACAGCTGCGGCAGAGCTTGCTTTGAAGGAAGACAGCCGGCAGAGCATAAAAGATCAGCTTTCATCCGGCGCGGCTTACGCAAAGGCAGTAACCACTGCATCGGCAGATCCCGGTCTTTTTGAAGGGCCAAACGATACTCTTGCAGTCTGCTATATAAAAGAGCTGATAAGGCAGAACAGCAGGATCAGGCCGTTCGCAGTAAAGCGTGTTAACGCCATGCATGGCGCAGAATCGGCTTTGGATGGCTTTGCATCAGGGTCCTATATCAGAGATCTTACTGCAAAGACCGGTTCTCTGGAAGCTGCAAAAGATCTTATACCTGCGGAAGCTTATAGAGAGCTGGCAGAATGCAGCGTCTGGACAGCGGAAGACGACGCAAGGCTCTTTGCCATAGTACGCTCATCCGTTTTAAGAGCCTCTGCAGAAGAGATAGCCTGCGTTCCGGAAGTTTCGGAAGGCCTGGAGAACCGCATAAAAGCATGCGCAAGCAGCGCCTCTGATCTGGACAGCTTTATAAAAGCCATCAAGTCCAAGCGCTATACCTACGCAAGGATAGCAAGGGCTCTTATGCAGCTAGTCTGCGGCTTTACAAAAGCGGACCTGGATCTTTTCGAAAAAGAAGAGGCCTGCTATGCAAAGGTGCTTGCATTCAACAGCACCGGTGCTGCAGTCCTTAAAGACGCAGCAAAAGGCTCAAAGCCATAACGAGGAATGTTCTATTGTTCATCATATAAAATTGTTTTCGGCAAAGTTAGG
>CADALS010000067.1 GCA_902788795.1 uncultured Eubacteriales bacterium
TTTCTGAACCATATTTTAACATAGTTCCCATTGCTGTATTTCCGTCTACATTTCCATTTTCTCTTTTTAGTGTCACCTCCTTTTTCACAATTTTTAACGATCGTGTTTTGAATGAAAAATTGATCGAATCAATGACAGATGTTTGTGATTCATACATCTCAGATGCGCAGCCTGGTATTCAAGATGCCCGAAAGAGCTTTGGGCACCACAAAAGACGTAGAGTTGAGGCAGCTATTTTAGTAGCTGTACTTGTTCTGGCTGGCAGCATCGCTGCGTTTGCATCCGGAATAATTACCATACCGTTCAGCCTTTACAAGTCATCAGACGTACAGACAAAAACGAAAACTATGACTATTGACGGTGTTGAAGTGGATTCTATTGAAGTCTCTGCTCTTACGCCTGTAGTTTATTCAAAAGAGATAACAGGGGCGGTTATGGATGATGCAAGGCAGATACTTAAGCAGAAAATCGAAAACAGCAGCACCCTGATAAACTATGATGGCAGCGGAAGGCCTGTAGATACAGGGGTATACGAAGTAAGCGGCGGAAAGGAGTTCGCAAGCCAGCAGGAGGCGTTGGATTATATAGGCTGCAAGTACTACGAGGCAATGTATTATCCATTTGACAATGCGCAGGTCTTTGTAAACTATAATGCTACTGTCAGTAAAGACACACAGATAGATCAAATGCTCCTTAATACTTGCATGTTTGATGTGAGAAGTACTGACAGTGATATAATCATAAACGAACACGCGTTCATTAGCTTCCATCCCTCGAAAAACGGAAAGTACTGCCATACCGGGCTTGGCGAATACCCTGATGATGGTTCATGGGATGTTTCGCTGTATACAAACAGAAACGGCTATAACGGAGCAGTCGCAAAAAGCATTGTTCCTTTAGACCAGAAGCATAACTTTGGGTGGCCGAAAGCAGATGCCTACGTATCTTCAGCAGCCATCGCTAAGAACAACGCGTTCTATTCAATACTGGTCGTTAGTGACTGGGAGGATAGAGCTGAGGCTGAGAATATCATTAATACCTGGCTGGAGCATTTTTAGCTCAGGACCAGTTTTCTGCACTCCCTGGCAAGCTCCGAAAGCGTGCTGCAGGGGACCATGCGGCATAAAAGCTCCATAGTCTGGACGCTGCGAAGGTGCTTCCATTTGCGCTGCGGTATGGGGTTGAGCCAGACGACATCTCCTGCCATCTGGTTGGCAGTTATCATGGCGGCCTGGGCGTCCTCCAGCTTTACGGTCTTGGCGTCTGAAAGGATCAGCAGGGTGGTGGACGCTCCGAGAGCAGCCGGCCTCAGAGCGCAAAGCTTTGCCAGCGCGCTGCCAAGGTCTGTGCCCTTGCCGTAGAGCCCCGTGGTGCGCACGTACTGCACGAACATGTCCATGTTCTGCAGAGCGAATGGATCCACCTCTACCATATCTTCAGAGAAAATAAAAGTCCTGGAGCTCTCCGCTACGTCCGAAAGGGATTTGATAAAGCGGAGCGCAAACTCAGAAAACTGTATCATGGAGCCGGAAACGTCGCACAAAAGGACAAGGTGGCGCTTTCTGGCTCTTTTATGTCTGTACTTGAGGCGTATGAGGCTGCCGCCGGTCTCCAGGCCCTTGCGTATGGTGCGCTTAAAGTCCAGCACGCCGCTGCTGCCGCGCCTGCTCTTCTTGGCGGAAAGCTCCCCGTTGATCTGCTTTGTTACCTTCTGGATCATGGAGATGGCGCGTGGCATTTCGTGGTCGCTGATCTGGGAGATGTCCCGGAACATAAGGCCTACCTCCGGGTCCACGGCCTGCACGCCAAGCTCCTGGTCCTCCATAAGAAGCTGCTGCTCCATTATGGACTTCATGAAGACGGAGCGTATAAAGCCCTCGTAGAGCTTGGGGTTGCGGTCCGCGTGGCCTCTGAACTTGTCCATAAAGCGGCGCAGGCGCTCTTTTTCCTCTTCCGGAAGGTTTGCGTAGATGTTTATGGTGTTATCGTCCGAATCTATGTACTTGCTGTCCTTTGCGAGCTCTTCCGCAGCCTGGCGGCGCTTTTCAGCAAGCTCCTGCTGCTCTTTCATGGCGCGCTTGAGGTTCTCAAGCTTTTGGTCCGAGCTTACGAAAAAAGCGTCAAAGAGTTGGTCGAACCTGTCTATCTCCGCCTGAGACCTTGCGCATATGGTGCGGAGGGCGGCTTTTGCCACGCTTCTATCCTCCAGGCCCACGAACTGCAGAGCCTCGCAGCAGTCCGCCACTTCCTTTGTCCCAACAGAAAAACCCTCCTCGGAGAGGAGGCGTATGAATTCTGCCATATGGGTAAGGTAAATATCGTTGTCTACAGGGGTGTAAGCCAAAACAGGGTCCTATCCGTGGTGATGGTGATGATGTCCGCAGTGCTGTCCGTCCGCCGCGTGGTGATCGCAGGGCTGGCCGTCCTCGTGGTGGCAGCCGCAGTCTCCGGACTCCAGGAGCTCCTCCATGTCCTCCTCGTTTTTAAGGATGAATCCGGCGGTGCCTGCTATCATGTCCGGTGTAAGATCCACAGCGCCCAGAGCCTCCAGGGCTGCTATCCAGTCCAGGGTCTCCGCTATGGAAGGCTTCTTAAGAATGTTGTCGTTTTCGCGCAGATCGTGCACGGCCTGGGCAACGGCAAGTGCCAGCCTGTCGGATGTTCCCGGCTGCTTTGCCTGTATTATGGCAACTTCTTTTTCTATGTCAGGATACTTGATATAAAGGTAGGCGCACCTGCGGCGCAGAGCCTCGGAAAGGGGCCTTGCCCTGTTGGATGTGAGCACCACAAAAGGAGTGGAGCTGGCTTTTATAGTGCCTATCTCCGGGATAGTTACCTGCATCTCGGAAAGAAGCTCCAGAAGGAAGGCCTCGAATTCCTCGTCCGCCTTGTCTATCTCGTCTATAAGGAGCACTACCGGCTTTTCGGAGCGTATAGACTTGAGCAGCGGCCTTTCCAGAAGGTAGTCCTCGGAGAAGAGGGACTTGGTAAGAGCTGCGCTTTCAGCTTTGCTGTCTGTGCCTGCAACCTTTGCAAGGCTCTGGTCCACCTGTATGGAGAGCAGCTGCTTCTGGTAGTTCCACTCGTAAATAGCCTTGGATTCGTCCAGGCCCTCGTAGCACTGCAGGCGTACCAGCTCCCTGTCAAGAGCGTAAGCCATGACCTTGGCGACCTCCGTCTTTCCGACGCCGGCTGCGCCCTCTATAAGAAGAGGACGGCCGAGCTTTAAAGCTACGGCCAGAGTGGTGACAAGGGTGTCGTCGTATATATAATGGGCTTCGTCCAGTTTCTTTTTAAGTTCTTCTATAGTCATCGCGAATTATTCTTTTATGATCTCGTACTTGCCGCCCAGGGCGCTGTAGTCTGCAAGGAAGTTTCTGTATATGCTGTCCACGCAGTCTTCGTCGTTGAGAATGATGGGCTTTGTGAGCTTTGCGGCAGCCAGAGCCATGGACATGAACACCCACGGATCCCTGTGGCAGTCCAGGATGGTGTCTTCCTTGTAGTTTGGAGCGCCTGTGCCTGTTATCTTAAGGCCGTCTGCGGTTATCTCCGAGCGCTGGCCGAGCTTTCTGCAGATCTCGTGCATTGCGCTGAGCCTGTCTGACTCCTTGCTCCTAAGCTGCGGAACTCCGCTGATGCTTACAGTAGCGCCTTTAACAGCAGCCATTGCCGCGTAGTAGGTGGCAAGGCTTGGGCAATCGGAAGCGTCAAAGTCCAGCTCCGCAAAGTCCTGGGCTATGAGCGGCAGCTCCTTTGTAACATTTCTGTAAAGCTGAGGCGATGCGGCCGGAAGATCTGTAACGACGACCTTGCCGTTTCCCTCGCCGCCAGCTGCTCCTGCAGCTATCCATAGGGACGCCAGGCCCCAGTCGTTCTCTGCGGTTATGCTTACCGGGGAGGTGTAGTACTGCCTGCCCGGTATAAAGTAGCCCGTGTCTGTCTTCTCCACGTGCACCCCGAAGTTCTCCATGGACTCTATGGTAAGCTCCACAAAGGAGGTGTCCACAAGCGGAGACTTGAGCTTTATGGTGCTGTCGTCGTGGAGAAGTGGGAGCGCTATAAGAAGGGCGCTTATGAACTGGGAGCCTTCGTCTCCGTCGAGAACATACTCTCCCGGTTCCAGCCTTCCCTGCATGGAGAAGGGCAGCGTGAAGGCCGTGAACTTGACCCCGCGCAGCGCCATGCGGCTGGTAAGGGAGAAGCTCTTCATGTTGTGCTCCGCTACGGATGCCGTGCAGTCAGCCTTTATCCCGAAAGCCGCGGCAAGCGCGACCGCTATCCTTGAGGCTGTGGAGCTTCCTCCGAAATCGAACTGCACTGCCTGAACAGGCACGTTTTTGGGGAAAGGCTTTACTGTGCAGTTGGATCCGAAGCGCTGGACCTCGCAGCCCAGGGCTTTAAGGCAGTCTATGGCAACGTCTATAGAATCGCATTCCGGAACATTGCAGACTGTGGTGTCCAGAGCCGGTATTGCGGACATGAAAAGCAGCCTCTGCGCGTGAGCCACGGCAGCGGGTGCTCTTAGTGTACCGTTGAAAACTGATGGGTATATTCTTATCATATTATTCACCAAATAGTATTTCTAATATTATACTATGAATCGTATTTAAAGACAAATCCAATTATACAGGCCCCAAACGGCGCAAATATGACAAAACAGTGTTTTCAGAATGGATTATACTTTTTCAGCACTGCGCTTTATGGTATAATACATTAAATAGGCATATCAGAAGAGTGTTTTATCGTTATGGAGGAAACTTATGAACATCGAGAGGATACTTGTTCTCAACCTCGGATCCACATCCAGCAAAATTGCGGTGTATGTCAACGAATCCGAGCTGATCAAGGCTACTATCCGTCATACAACAGAGGAACTGTCCCAGTTCGATGATATCCTGGACCAGTTCGAGTTCCGCAAGGAGAAGGTCTTCGGATACCTTCATGAAAACGGTATCAACGAGAACTTCTTTACAGCAGTCTGCTCCAGAGGAGGAAACATTCTTCCTTGCCCGCACGGAGCTATAGCTATAGATCAGCAGATGATAGATTATCTTACCAGGCCGGAAGACACTGCTAAGCACGCTTCTCTTCTGGGCAGCCTTATAGCCTTCGATCTGCACAAAAAGTACGGTATCCCTGCCTGCATTTACGATGCTATTGGCACAGACGAAAAGATACCTCTTGCAAGGGTCAGCGGTGTTCCTGAGCTTCCGCACTACACTGTAGGCCACATGCTCAACACCAGAGCCATGGCTATAAAGTGCGCTCACGATTTCCTGCACAAGAATTTCCACGAGAGCACCATCATAGTTGCACACCTTGGCGGAGGCGGCTCTGTAAGGCTCTACAAGGACGGTCTCAACATAGACAGCATCAACGATGACGAAGGCAGCTTCTATCCGGAGCGCGGCGGCGGAGTAAGTGCCAAGGACCTTGTAACTCTCTGCTACAGCGGTAAATATACCGAAAAGGAAATGATGAAGAAGTTCCACGGCGGCGGTGGTTTCGTTGCGCACCTTGGAACTGCAGACGTTCAGCAGGCTCAGAAGATGGCAGACGACGGCGATGGCTACGCAAAGCTCATAATAGAGGCCTTCGCGTTCAACGTTGCTAAGGACATAGGCGCCCTTGCTGCAAGCGTAGCAGGCAAGGTGGACTGCATAGTCCTTACCGGCGGCATTTCCTACTCCAAGTTCATAAGCGGCTACATCAAGGACCACGTAAGCTTCATAGCTCCTGTGGAGATCATGCCTGGAGAGATAGAAATGGAAGCTCTGGCTGCAGGCGCTCTGAGAGTGCTGCGCGGAGAAGAAAAGCTCCAGGATTTCGGAGAGATCGCAAAGACTGCAAAGGACCGCATCAGGATATATCCGGGCGTGGAACCCTTTACAGCTCCCAAGTATAAATAAGTATTCTGCGGCGCCCTAAACGGCGCCGTAAGTACAGTAAGAGGTCTGATTTGAGTAGAAAGATAGTTCCCATAGTTATGGGCTCGGACACCCTTGGCTATTCCTACGCAAGGGAGTTCTACAAGCACTACGGCGTAAAGAGCCTGCTGCTTTCAAGCGTAAACGCAAGGTATGTATCGCTCAGCAAGTTCCTGGACTGTGAGATAGTCCCCGGCATAGACAAAGAGGACGTTCTGGTGGACTGGCTCAGGAAGAACGCTCCGCGCTTTAAGGACGCTGCTCCTATAGTTTTCAGCGGCACAGGAGACTGGCGCATAAGGACGCTCTCTAAGCACAAGGAGGAGCTGACGGCGCTCGGCTACTACATTCCTGCCATAGATTTCCCCCTGCTGGACAAGATAAGCCAGAAGGATATTTTCTATTCCTACTGTGCTAAGCTTGGCGTGCCTTTCCCAAAGACCAGGGCATGGTGCTTTAACGGCTACAAGCTGGAGGAGGAGTTTGCGGGGCTTACTCAGATCGATTCTTTTGACGAGCTGAGGACTCTCGAGTATCCGCTGATAGCCAAGCCGTCCAACTCCGCGGACTGGCACTTTGCAAACATTCCTGATCAGCACAAGATCTACACTATCAAGGACGCGGATCAGCTGGAGAAGATCATAAAGGACCTGCAGGCTTCGCCCTACGCGCACGCGCTGCTTCTGCAGGAGATGCTTGCCACGGACGATGAATCCCTGCACACCATAACCACGTTCTCCGATGCGGAGGGCAACATGCTGGTTGGCGTTACCGGGGATGTTATACTGCAGAGCCATACCAAGACCGGCATAGGAAACCCGCTGGTCATCCTTGGCCGCAGAAAGTATACCAAGATCCTGGACAGCGCCGCTAAGCTTCTTAAAGAGTGGAAGTACGAGGGCTTCGCCAACTTCGACGTTATGGACGGCGCGGACGGAGAGCCCAGGTTCCTTGAGATCAACACCAGGCCGGGGCGCAACACCTATTACTTCTCCCTGGCGGGCTGCCCCTTTGTAAAGCCCATGGTGGAGTATTACATTAACGGGGACACCAAGCTGGCCTGCCTTACAGAAGAGGAGCGCAGGGCGGACAAGCCTTTCCTGTTCTCAATGGTCGGCAGGGACATTGCGCTTTCTTACGCGCACGGGGAGAACCTGGCTGCCGCAACCAAGCATTTCGACGAGGGCACCTGGCAGAACCCGCTGCTTTGCAAGGAAGACAGCCTGCTTCAGAAGATATTTGCCAAAAAGTACGTAAAGAGCACGGAATCCAATAATATCTAGGCAGACCTAAAGTTTTACGGCAATACAAAACGGAGCCCGGAAAAGGCTCCGTTTTTGAATGCTTTGGGGTTTTGGCTGCTTAAGCCGGCCTGCGGTCTACAGGTACTTTGCGATAAACGCTTCTACCTGGTCCTTGGGCATGTAACCCATGAACTGGTCAATAGCCTGGCCGCCCTTGAACATGATGACTGTGGGGATGGCGGAGATGCGGAACTGGCCTGCGAGCAGCGGTTCTTCGTCTACGTTTACCTTGCCTACCTTCAGCACGCCTGCTTTTTCCTCTGCGATCTGGTCTATGATGGGTGAGAGCATCTTGCAGGGTCCGCACCAGGTTGCCCAGAAGTCTACCAGTACGGGGGTATCGCTATTCAGGACTTCGGCCTGGAAGTTAGAGCTTGTTACGGTTATTTCATTCATTTTTATCGTCCTCCTCGTTAGATTTATAGTAAAGCATGCAGTGGCAGTAGCCCTCGAAATTGGGGTCTGCTATCTGATCTCTGAATTCTTTGCACATGCACTTTGTGTCCGGTGTGCGCTCCATGCGGCAGGGGCAGTATCCGCCCTTTGCCTTGAGGCCTTC
>CADALS010000068.1 GCA_902788795.1 uncultured Eubacteriales bacterium
GCGGCGCTTTGTGAAGTTGGCACCGAAGAACCGTCCCCGAAGTGCCGCGCAAAATAAGTTATCTTCCGTAGCGTCTTGTTATTTCTTTGATCCTGGCCACAGGTGCGGCTTTAAGCTGCTGCTTTGTGAGCCTCCACTCCCAGTTGCCGCCTACGGTGCCGGGCCTGTTTATGCGTGCCTCCGCTCCCAGCTCCAGGAAGTCCTGCATCTGGGCCACGAACAGCCTTGCTACAGAGCTCATGCCGCCGCGGATAAGGCCCCAGACCATGCCCTCTTCCTTGGTTATATTCAGGTAGAGCTTGGCAAAGTCTATGCATTTCTGCGGAGCATCGCACTCCACCCATTCGCGGGCGGTGCAGTTGTCGTGCGTGCCTATGTAGCAGATGCAGTTCTCGTCGTAGGCGTGCGGCAGAAAATCGCTGTCGTAGTCCGGGTCGAAGGCAAATTCCAGGACCTTCATGCCCGGAAGGCCGCTCTCCTTAAGCAGAGTGCCTACGTCCTGGGTTATAACGCCCAGGTCTTCCGCAATGAACTTGGTGTCCTTGAACCATCCGGTTATAGTCTTTACGAAATCTATGCCGGGGCCGGGTTCCCAGTGGCCTTCCTTGGCGGATGTAGCGCCGTAAGGCACCGCCCAGTACTGGGCAAAGCCGCGGAAGTGGTCTATGCGGACCATATCGAACAGGTCTGCTGCTCTTCCCACGCGGCGTATCCACCAGTTGTAGCCGTTCTTTTTCATGGCGTCCCAGTCGTAGAGCGCATTGCCCCACAGCTGTCCTTCGGCGGAGAATCCATCCGGCGGAACTCCTGCAACAGCCTTGGGCTTTCCGTCCTCGTCCAGCTGGAAGTCTCCGGGGTTTTCCTTAACGTCCTTGGACTCCGCGGGCACGTAGATCGGAAGGTCCCCTATCAGGCCTATTCCCTTTTCGTGGGCGTAGTCCTTCATGGCCTTCCACTGCTTTGCAAACAGCTCCTGGATCTGCTCCGGAGTGAACTTTGCAAAGAGCTTCTTTCTTCCTGCCCAGACCTTGTCGTAGTCCACCCTGGAGGGGTCATCGCCCCAGTCTATGGCCTGCACGTCCTTCTTTTTAAGAAGTCCGTCCTTTATAAGCATGTCCAGGTCTATGAAAAGCGGATTGCTCTCAAAAGCGTCAAGACAATAATAAGGCGAATTGCCGTAGCCGGTGGTCTCCACGGGGAGCATCTGCCACCACTTCTGCCCGGCATCCGCCAGAAAATCGATAAAATCATAGGCTGCCTTACCCATGGTCCCTATCCCGTACGGAGACGGGATAGAGAACATCGGGAGCAGCACTCCGCTGCTTCTTGTAAATTCCATTTATTGCTCCAAAATATGCGTTTTGGACTATTCTACCACTTCGGGCACGTAGGGGTAAAGTATGTTCTTTTCCTCTTCTGTGTCGAAGAAATGCATTGCCTTGCCTTCGAACTTTACCTTAAGCTTTTCGCCCGGCTTCAGGTGAGCCCTCTGCTCTGCGGTAAGGCTCAGGGTCGGGATCCTTATGATAAGACGGGTCTCGTCCTTGGTCGTAACGTGCATGTGGTACTCGGAACCCATCATCTCGTTTACTTCTATGGTGCACGGGATGGCGTTCTGATCATCAGGATCTGCAAGCACTATGTGCTCCGGCCTTACGCCAAGGATGACTTCCTGGGTAGGAGCATCCATGGCCTTGAGCATCTCGCCCTTCTCTCCGCCTACCTTAAGAGCAACGCCGAACGGTGTAACGTGGTACTCGCCGTCGCCCCTTACCAGTTTGGTCTTAAAGGTGTTCATCTTCGGAGCGCCTATGAATTCAGCTACAAAGAGGTTGCCCGGCCTGTCGAAGACTTCCTCCGGGGAGCCGACCTGCATGATGTAGCCGTCCTTCATGATAACTATGCGGTCTCCAAGGGTCATAGCCTCGGTCTGGTCGTGAGTTACGTAGATGAAGGTGGTATCCAGTCTCTGGCGCAGGAGTATGATCTCTGCTCTCATCTGGTTGCGCAGCTTGGCGTCCAGGTTGGAGAGAGGCTCGTCCATAAGGAATACCTTGGAATCGCGGACCATTGCGCGGCCTATAGCTACACGCTGGCGCTGTCCGCCGGAGAGTGCCCTCGGCTTTCTCATAAGGTAATCGGTTATACCGAGTATCTCAGCAGCCCTGGTGACTCTTTCGTAGATCTCGTCTTCCGGCATCTTCTGTATGCGCAGCGGGAAGGCCATGTTGTCGTAGACCGTCATGTGCGGGTACAGGGCGTAGTTCTGGAATACCATTGCTATGTGCCTGTCCTTTGGCTGAAGGTCGTTTACTACCTCTCCGTCTATCTCCACGGTGCCGCCAGAGATCTCTTCCAGACCCGCTATCATGCGCAGCGTTGTGGACTTGCCGCAGCCGGACGGGCCTACGAATACCACGAATTCCTTGTCCTTGATATCCAGATTGAAATCGTGTACAGCTGTTACGCTGTTATCGTATATTTTTACTACATTCTTAAGCTTTACGTTTGCCATTGCCTTTACCTATCCTTTCACGGCTCCGCCGGTGACGCCTTCTACGTAGTACCTCTGCAGGCACATGAAGAGTATGGTTACCGGTATCGCTACTATAACGCCGCCTGCGCAGAACATCGTGTAACGCGAGTTGATCATATCCTGCGACAGCCAGCTGTTAAGACCGACTGCCACGTTCATGCCCGCGGGCGTGTTCATGGAGATGTACCTTGCGAAGACGAAGTCTCCCCACGGCCCCATGAAGGCGGTCAGTATGGTGTAGATAACTATAGGTTTGGCCATTGGAAGGATTATCTTCCAGAGCACCTGAGCCCTTGTGGCGCCATCTATGCGGGCGGCTTCGTCCAGGGACTTAGGAACCGTATCGAAGAATCCTTTGGACACATAGTAGCCCATTCCGGAGCTTGCTATGTAGACCAGGATCAGGCCGGGGACTGCGTTTGCCTGTGTCATATTCAGGTCTTTTAGTATCCTGTAGAGTATGATCATGGTGAGCATTCCGGGGAACATTCCCAGGATCAGCATGAACCTCATGAGGCCGTCTCTGATCTTGAAACGGAAGCGGCTCAATGTGTAGCTCATGCAGAGCACTATGACAGTCTGCAGGACCGCAGTGGCAAGAGCCATTATAAAGGTGTTGGTATACCAGTGCCAGAAATCAGTTTTGGCAAGGTTGATGTAGTTGTCAAGGCCCCACTGTTTGGGAACTACGTAGCCTACCATCCAGGTGCTTTCGCAGCGGAAGGACTGCAGCACTATGAACACGAAAGGCGCCAGCCAGACTATGCTCATAATGACCAGCACTATGTATATTACGGTGTTGGATATGCGGTTCTTGGCCGACATACCCATGTGCTGTTTCATAGCGGAGGGATCGTAATCGTTTTTCTTACTCATTACTGGAAATCCTCCTCATTCTTGACTGACGGCAGTATGTTGTAAACTAACAGGGTTATAAGGGCTACAACTACGAATATCAGTATACCTACGACAGATGCCATGTAGTACTGGGATTCAGCGCCTGTTGTTATCTTGAACAGCCAGGTTACCAGAAGGTCTGTGTAGCCCACCGATCCTGACGCTCCGGAAGCCGCGGCGTTGGTGGGCCCGCCTCCTGTCAGCAGGTATATTACGTTGAAGTTGTTCATGTTTCCGGTAAACTGCGTAAGCAGGTAAGGTCCTGTTATGAACAGCATGTACGGAAGAGTTATCTTTGTGAACTGCTTCCAGCCGCTTGCGCCGTCTATCTTTGCGGATTCGTAAAGGTCCGCCGGGATATTCATCAGGATGCCTGTTACTATAAGCATCAGGTAAGGAATACCTATCCAGATATTGATGAGTATTACCGTTATCCTTGCCCAGGTAGGATCATCCCAGAACGGCAGCGGCTGAGTTATCCAGCCAAGATCCAGAAGGAATCCGTTTACTATGCCGTTCTTTGCGAACATCTTGGACACGTACAGCAGGGAGATGAACTGCGGTATAGCTATTGTCATTACCAGTATAGTACGCCAGCCCTTCTTGAACTTTATTCCCTTCTTGTTGATCATCATTGCGACGAACATACCAAGGAAGTAGTTGGAGAAGGTAGCAAAGAAGGCCCAGATGAGAGTCCATGTAAGGACTTCTCCAAATGTGGCCGAGTATACCTTGTTGCCGCCGGTCCAGGAGAACATGGTGTTGAAGTTGTCCAGGCCCACCCAGTGGAACAGGTTGTTGAAGTATCCGTCGTGCGAGCCGTCGTAGTTGGTGAAGGCTACCAGCATCATGAACACTATAGGAACGACTGTAAAGATGAGTATTCCTGTAAGGGGCAGCGCCAGCAGAGTCTTGTAGAAGGATTCATCCACAAGGGACTTGAGGTCGTCCTTGCCGCTCTTGAGGCGTATGCCTCTTTCCCTCATCTCCTGGTTGATCTTAGCCTGCTTTATGCTCTGTCTCCATGTATAGATGAATGCGATTATAAATAAGATGGTCAGAACACCGTAAAGCAGTATTTTGAACGAGTTGTCGTGGTAAGCAGTAACGTAGGTATCGAGCACGGGATCGTACTCAACAGCCGGGCCCTGCTTTCCCAGGGAAGGCAGCATGGACATCCAGTAGCCGCCCGCAAATATCATGTAGAAAATGAATACTATTTCAAAAAGCAGAAACAGAAGTCCGCGGAGGATCTGCCCTCTGGCAAGGTTTCCAAGGCCCATCACAAGGAAGGTGCCTTTGGTTATGCCGTCGCCGTTTTTGAAGGTATTTACTACGTCCGCGCACTCTCTTCCGAAGGCCTTTACCCCGGAAGCTATGCCCTTACCTATCTTCTGGAAGAAGTGGCCTATACCGACTGGTATGGATATGAAAAACCGGCCCAGTTTGTAAAGGAACTTGTCCCATTTAGACAGTTTAAGGTATTCCAGATCGCTGTATTTAGCCATGATCTTTGTCCTTTTCTGGTTTATCCTGCAAAAAAGGGCGGAGCAATATTGCTCCTGCCCTTTTCATGGTCAGCTATTACTTTTCGAGTGTAACTATACCCTTGTCGTTGGTAATGGTAAGAACAACAGTGTATGTTCCGTCTGCCTCTACCTTAAGGTTGTCGCCGTTAGCGTTGCCGCCCCAGGATACATCCCAGGACTTGCCCTGACGGCACTTGAGCTCCTGACCAGCCTTGAGGTCCATCTTGTCGTTGGACTTCCAGACACCTGCGGAGACCTCTGTCATCGGGAAGTCTGTATCCCAGTTGGTTCCGTTGATGCTGCCGATAACAGTGTAAGCCTTGAGGACTTCATCGCTCATCTGGAACAGCTCGTTGATAGCCTTGGAGTAGTTGTCCAGTGCCTTCTGCAGACCAGCGTCGGATCCGTCGGAGTTCTTAACGTCAGTTCCGATGACCTTAGCGATATCCCACCAGGAACCGTGGATCTGGCCCTGAACGGTAGCATACTGGTTCTGAGCATTGATAGCAACCTGAGCAGCATTGCTCTTTACAGCATCCTGCTGCTGAGCCTTGAGGTTAGCAGGACCCCAGCCGAGGGTCTTGAATCTTTCGACCTGACGGTCGTAGTCAGTGAGGAAGAGAGCCAGCTGGTTGAGAGCAGCACCCTTCTTAGCGTCTGTCTGCGGCTTGAGACCAAGCAGCTTGCAGCCGTTGAAGGAACCCATGTGATAGGTCTTTCCGTCTACTGTGAAGGAAGGAAGTTCTGCAGCGCCCATGTTGTCGCCGAGGATCTTCTTAACATCGTTGTAAGCCCATGTTCCGGAAACAACGATAGCGGATGCCGGGTTAGCGCTGAAGTCGGAAACGTTGGAGGAGCTTACGTGGTTTTTGGAGCTCTGGAGCTTGTAGAGACCCTTTGCAGCGATGAGGCCTTCGGGGCTGTTGAAGGTATCGTTTACGGATGTGAACTTACCTTGGCTGTCTGCTGTCCACTCGGACTTGCAGCCTGTTGCAAAGAAGAAGGATGCAATGTACCATGCGGATGTGTCTGTCTCCATGGAGAAGTTCTTGCCTGCTGCTTCGCATGCGGCGATGAGCTTTTCGAGGCTTCCGAGATCTTCTGCCTTGATGACGCTCTTGTCGTAATACATGAAGTATCCGTTATCAGAGGTCAGAGGATAAGCGTAGATCTGGCTGCCGGTGGTAGCTGCTGCTACAGCGGCCTTATCGTCGTTCTCGGTGATGGTCTTGCTTGCGCCTTCGCCGAGCTTAGCGATTCCTGCGCCCTGAACGAGCCTTGCGAGCTGGTCCTGAGCGAAGAAGTAAAGGTCAGGTGCTGCGGAAACGTCGTTGAGTACCTGGGTTCCTGCATCGGACTCGGACATTTCGTTTACTGTAGCGTTGATCTTGATGCCAAGAGTGTTGGTCTTGTTGAAGTCTTCGATCTGCTTGGTGGTGAGTTCCTTAGCTTCGCTGGGGCACCAGATAAGGGCTTTGTATTCGCCGGCCAGCTCGCTGGAAGGTGATGTGTTTGAGTTGTTGGTCGGTGTTGTCTTGCCGCCTCCGCAAGCAGCAAGGCCGAGCACCATCGCAACTGTGAGTACGATAGCTAATACTTTTTTCATAAATATTTCCTCCTAAAAATATTACGATCGTATTTTTTTCGAACCGGGCCTAAGCCCAACATTCGACATGTTATATTATACTCTCTTTTCGGGCCTGTGTGACAGAAAATTATCATTTCGCCAAAAATTATTGCGTTTTATTGCAAAAAATGCATTTGGCCGCATTAATTTGCCGAATTCAGGATCGCATCGTCTATTTTTCCCCACGCCCCGCCGCCGGCACCCGAACATTTTACGTAAATGCCTGCGGAAACGCTCTGGCCGGCCTCTATTTTGATGTTTTCTATGCGGCCGGTGTCCCACTCTCCGTAGGAAGTGATCTTCATGGGAGCCTTGTAGGCTGTCTCTCCGTTGATCTTAACGTAGGCGTAGATATCGGTGGTGCCTGCGTCTCCGCCCATTATGGAAATGCTGAAGCGGTAGTCTCCGGCCTGGATGTTTTCTATGCTCTGCTCCGCGGTGAACTCCACGCTGTTTGCGGAGGCGCTCCAGAAGTGCAGGTGCTTGGTGCCGGTAAGGGAGTCGGTCACCTTGTCCTCTACGTAGAGCTGCTGCGCCTTGGCAAGGTCTGTTATGGTCCAGCCCTCCGCGCCGTCCTCGAAGCTGTAGTTATTTATGTAGTTGTACTTGACTTTGTTGATCTGAGCGTGAGCCTTCATGCCGCCTGCTGTTCCGTAGACATCGTAGGTGGCTTCTTTTTTCTCGTTCATCCGGGCCTGCTGCTCTGCGGTAACGTCCCATTTAACGTCTATCTGCTGCTTGGAGCCGTCTGTCATTACGGCGTTGACCTTTGCGGGAAGCTCCACGTCGGCGTTGAGGTCCACCATCAGGAGGGTGTCCTCCACGGCGTCCGCCTTGAGCTCCACAACGTTGCCGGTCTTTGCAAGTTCAAAGACTTTGAGGGATTCCAGGGGCTTGCCGGAAGGATCGAACATGGCCTGGTTGTCCACTGCGCTGCCGCCGAAGTACTGGCCTGCGTCCTTAGGATCGTAGACCTTTGCGTAGCTGCTTGCCCAGCCGGAGCCGTATTTCTCCCACTTTTCGTGGTTCTCCTCCCAGGAATTCTGGCCTACGGTTATCCAGGCGCCCTCCCAGTAGAACACGCCTATGCCGCCCGTGGTCTTTGTGGCCACAGTGTTTATAACATCCCAGACGCTGTTGGCCTGGCCCTGAACCGTA
>CADALS010000069.1 GCA_902788795.1 uncultured Eubacteriales bacterium
ACTTTTACCGTATCTCCGTCCTCCAGGCCCATCTCTTCCAGCTCTTCGAAAATGCCCTTGGAAGCAATGTACTTGTACAGGTACCTTAAAGATCCGGTGTCGTTGAAATTGGTGGAATCGAAGATCTTCCTGAGCTGTTTTCCGGTAAGTACGAACACTCCGTCCTCGTCCTGAGATATGTTTACATCTCTGAAGTCCGGCTCGTCCTCCGGATCCGGCGCGTTGTAGAAGACTATCTCTTCTTCCTCTTCTTCCGGAAGAGAATCCAGTGTGCGGAGCGCGGCGCGGAGAAGCTCATCTACGCCCTCGTGTATGGGTGCAGACATCGGGAAGACTTCCAGGCCTTTGCTCTCCACATAGGACTTGAACTTAGCGTAGGTCTCGTCGTCTGCCATATCCATCTTGTTTGCAGCTACGAGCATGGGCTTCTGGGAAAGCTTCTTGCTGTAGTTTGCAAGCTCTGCGTTGATCTTATCTAAATCCTCTATAGGATCTCTTCCTTCGGAGCCAGAAACGTCCACCACATGGATAAGTACGCGTGTCCTTTCTATGTGCTTAAGGAAGTCCAGTCCAAGGCCAAGGCCTTCGGATGCGCCCTCTATAAGCCCCGGAATATCAGCCATTACAAAGGACCTGTCGTAGAGAGTTACTACGCCGAGGTTAGGTGTAATAGTAGTAAAATGATAGTCCGCTATCTTTGGATTTGCGGAAGTGCTTACCGAGAGAAGCGTTGATTTTCCAACGTTCGGATAGCCCACAAGGCCTACGTCCGCTATTAGCTTGAGCTCCAGCTCTATTGTCCTTTCAACGGAAAAACCGCCGGCTTCAGCAAAGTTGGGCGCCTGGCGCACAGAGTTCTTGTACCAGATGTTGCCCTTTCCGCCTTTGCCGCCTTTTGCCGCAACAAAACGCTGACCGTCTGACTTAAGATCGGCCATGATGTTGCCTGTTTCCACGTCTTTAACGACTGTGCCTACAGGTACCTTGATTATAAGATCCGGTGCATCTTTTCCGTACTGCTGCTTGCCGCGGCCGTTTTCTCCGGGCTGAGCCTCGTACTTTCTTTTATAGCGGAAGTCCATGAGCGTGCGGAGGTTGCGGTCTGCCAGCAGCACAACGTTGCCGCCTTTTCCGCCGTTGCCTCCGTCCGGTCCGCCCTGCGGAACGTATGGCTCTCTTCTGAAAGAAACTGCGCCATCTCCGCCTTTGCCGGACTTTATGAATATTTGGGCTTTATCTACGAACATACTCTTCCTCCATGGTTTTTGAGGACGGTAAGATCTTCCTTAAACAGAAAACAAGCCCCCGACATGCGGGGGCCTTTAGTTTTAAGCTTCTTCGGAATAAACGCTTACCTGCTTGCGGGTCTTGTCTTTTCTTTCGAACTTGACAGTACCGTCTATCTTTGCGAACAGTGTATCGTCTCCGCCGATACCTACGTTGTTTCCGGGATGATACTTGGTTCCTCTCTGACGAACGAGTATGGAACCTGCGCTTACGAACTGACCGTCAGCTCTCTTGACTCCCAGTCGTTTAGATTCACTTTCGCGGCCGTTCTTGGAACTGCCGACACCCTTTTTACTTGCCATATCTATACCTCCTGAGATCGATTACTCTTCTGCTGCTTCTTCAGTCTTCTTCTTGGAAGCTCTGAGAGAGATGGACTTGATCTGAAGCTGGGTGTAG
Organism: uncultured Eubacteriales bacterium; assembly: GCA_902788795.1. Taxonomy (GTDB): domain Bacteria; phylum Bacillota; class Clostridia; order Peptostreptococcales; family Anaerovoracaceae; genus RUG13409. Next base: position 1,687 of record CADALS010000069.1, read on the forward strand.
GGCTGTCTGTGTCCCTGCTTCTTCTTGCTGTCCTTCTTAGCCTTATACTTGTAGATAACTACCTTCTGGCCCTTGCCGTGCTCTACTACCTCTGCCTTGACGCTTGCGCCGCTGACATAGGGAGTTCCTACGTTGATCTCGCCGTCCTTTTCTACTGCGAGAACTTCTTTGATGGTGAGTGTCTTGCCGGCTTCTGCCTCGAGCTTTTCTACGTTGATGACATCACCCTCGGTAACGCGATACTGCTTACCGCCAGTCATGATTACTGCGTACATTTTTCTATTTTACCTCCGTCTATCCGTCTCGCCTGTGCAGGCAGCCTTCGAAAGGCATTTAAAAACAAGCCTGTTTAGAGCGGCAACATTGGGATATTACCACGGAAAACAAGGCTTGTCAAATGGTTTTTTAATTGATTTTTAAATATTTTCAGCGTGCAGGACTACTCTTCGATTATGACGCCGTCTACATCTACTTTGATGTCTTCGGAATCGTCTACAAGAGTATCGTCCTTCTGGGGTATGAATTTCTTTTTGATCTCTTTTTCCAGTTCGTCCATGAGTGCAGGACGCTCTTCCAGGTAGTTCTTTACGTTCTCCCTGCCCTGGCCTATACGGTCCCCTTTATAGGAGTACCAGGCGCCGGACTTTTCTATGAGCTTAGCATCCACTGCACAGTCCAGAATATCTCCGGCTCTGGAAATGCCCTTGCCGTACATGATATCGAATTCCGTGTACTTGAACGGAGGTGCTACCTTGTTCTTTACCACCTTGACTCTGGTGCGGTTGCCTATTACGGCATCTCCCATCTTTATGGATTCTACCCTTCTTACATCCAGGCGTACAGAGGAATAGAACTTGAGCGCTCTTCCGCCGGTGGTAGTTTCCGGGTTTCCGAACATTACACCTATCTTTTCTCTGAGCTGGTTGATGAAGACTACCATTGTGCCTGTCTTGTTGGCAACACCGGTGATCTTGCGCAGAGCCTGGGACATGAGCCTTGCCTGGGCACCTACGTGGGAATCTCCCATATCTCCTTCGATCTCGCTCTTGGGTACGAGGGCTGCTACAGAGTCTATTACAACGATTGCAAGAGCGCCGCTGCGGATGAGCATTTCGCAGATCTCCAGGGCGTCCTCTCCGGTATCCGGCTGGGACACGAGAAGATCGTCTATATCTACGCCAAGAGCCTTAGCGTAGACTGGATCCAGTGCATGTTCTGCATCTATAAAAGCGGCTTTTCCGCCGGCCTTCTGGGCTTCTGCTATAACATGCAGAGCAAGTGTTGTCTTACCGGAGGATTCCGGTCCGTAGATCTCTATGATCCTGCCTCTGGGAAGACCGCCTATTCCGCAGGCTATATCCAGGCTTACGGAGCCAGTGGATACGGATGCTATATCCAGGCGGGCATTATCGTCCCCAAGCATCATTATAGAGCCTTTGCCGAACTTCTTATCTATCTGAAGAAGTGCGGCTTCCAGAGCTTTGTCCTTATCTGTTTTCTGAATGTTGGTATTAGCTGCCATTTTGACCTCCGTGATAGAGAACATTTGTTCTTCTATATGATACTACCCCAAGTCGCTTCAGTCAAGCATTATTTTCATGATCTTGAGCTGATATTAACATTTATTTACAGCAATGTCAAATGTTATTTAAAGCGCCGCGGCAGTTTTACATCCTCTTCAGGGCCATGTATACAGTCCTGAGCATGTCCATGCATGCAATGGTCCTTACGTCTTCCCTCTTGGTGCGCCTTGCCTTATATTTCTTAACTGAAAGCTCTCCGAAGGCGTACAGGCCAATGTAGAAGAGCCCCGTTTCCTCATCTCCCGGACCTGCGTAGCCCGTAACGCTTACGCATATATCGCTTCCGCTTGCCTTGTGAAGGCCTGCGGCCATCTCAAGTGCGGTTTCCTGGCTTACTGCTGTGTATTTATCCAGAGTTTCCTGCTTAACTCCGAGCTCCTGCATCTTTGCGGTGTTGGAGTAAGTAACAAGTGCCCTGTCGAATACTGCAGAAGAACCGGGAACGTCTGTAATTGTCTTGGCAAAGAGGCCGCCTGTCATGGATTCCGCGCTGGAAAGCTTAAGCTTCCTGCTCCTGAGCAAATTTACCACGACCTGCTGAAGTTCCTCGTTGTCCTCGCTGTAGATATACCCACCAATGCGATCTCGGACTTTGGCGCTCATTTCGTCGACAGCTGCTTTAGCCTCCTCCATAGTTGGCCTCTTGGAGGCCACCCTTACCATAGCGGTAAAGTCCTTTACGTAAGTTGCAAGCGTAGGATCCGTCTGGGCGTCTATAAGGTCCAAAAGCTTAGTCTCAAGGTCCGACTCCCCTATTCCTATGGTCTTTATCATCTTGTAATAAAGGCATCCGTTGTCCGCAGAGCTGAGCTTTGGAGCAACGTAATTATCGAACATTGGCTGCATCTCGCGCGGGGGCCCTGGCATTACGAATATGGTCCTTGCACCGTCAGACAGCATGAAACCTGGCGCTGTACCGTTAGGATTCGGGAGAATAACAGAGCCTTCAGGGAAATACGCCTGCTTAAGGTTGTTGTCCGTCATGGGCCTGTTGTTTTTAGCAAACCAGCCTTTAAGAATGGCCATCTGTTCCGGATCTTCTATAATTCTTCTGCCAAAGAATTCTGCGATCGTCTCCTTGGTCATATCGTCTTCCGTGGGGCCAAGGCCTCCTGTGGTAAGGACTATATCGCAGTCTGAAAAAGCTGCCGAAAGTGCCTCCAGCAGCCTGTTTCTGTTGTCTCCGACAGTTATATGCCTTAATACATCTACTCCAAGAAAGTTAAGATGCTGAGAAAGATATACGGAGTTGGTGTTAGTTATGCTGCCGAACAGGATCTCTGTTCCGACAGTTAAGATAGTTGCCTTCATTTGCTCTCCTCAAAAGAGAAAACATCGATGTTTTTGATTATATATTCTGCGCCGGAAACTACTGTCATTACAAGCGACGCCCAGAGCAGCACGCGTCCTATAATGCTCAGCACGTTGCTGTAGGACTCAAGGATAAGGAAGAGCACTGCAAACATCTGCAGAACTGTCTTTATCTTGCCTGTCATGCCTGCTGCTATTACCTTTCCTTCTGATGCGGCAACTGTGCGCATGCCGGAAACTGCAAATTCTCTGGCAAGAATGATTATAAGCATCCAGCCGGGTACAATGCCTTTGTCTATGAACATGCAGAACGCGGAGTAAACAAGTATCTTATCCGCAAGGGGATCCATTATCTTGCCGAAATTTGTAACAAGTCCGCGTTCTCTGGCTATCCGGCCGTCCAGCATGTCGGTAAGTGATGCAGCAACGAATACTATAAACGCCGGTATATACAATTCCAGAGCGTACAGTATAACGTAAACAGGTGCAGCGATCATCCTTGCGATAGTAAGTTTATTTGGCAGATTCATAAACAGCCTCCCCGCACAGATCGTAGTCGAAGGCGTCTGTGATCTTAACATCCACGAAGCTTCCCGGCTGAAGCGGCCTGGTGCTTGTAAAAATAACGTTATTATCTATATCCGGAGCGTCCATATAGCTGCGCCCGATATAAGTGTCCTTATCGTCCGGTTCTTCCACAAGAACTTTAAAGGTCTTGCCTATCTGGCTGATGTTGTTTTCCAGAGAGATGCTGCGCTGAAGCTCCATTATGCGGTCCCTTCTGCGCTCTTTAACGTCTTTTCTGACCTGAGGCTTCATGGAAGCGGCTTTAGTGCCCTCTTCTTTTGAATAAGCAAAGACTCCGAGCCTTTCAAAACGCGTATCTTTTACGAATTCGGTAAGCTCTTTGGCGTCCTGGGCAGTTTCTCCGGGGAAACCGGTTATCAGAGTGGTTCTTATTACTATTCCCGGGATCTGTTGACGTAATTTATTTATGGTAGAGTTTATGCTTTCAGAGGTGGATTTCCTGTTCATATCCTTAAGGACGTGGTCCACGCTGTGCTGTATAGGAATGTCCAGGTATTTGCAGATCTTATCCTCTTCTTTGATGGTCTGGATAAGGCTGTCGGTTATCTCGTCCTCGTAGCAGTACATAAGGCGTATCCACTCTATGCCCTCTATTTTGCATAGTTTCTTAAGAAGAGCCGGCAGAGCTTCCTTTAAGCCAAGATCCCTTCCGTAGAATGTGACATCCTGGGCTATAACGACAAGCTCCTTGCAGCCCTCAGCCGCCAATGCTTTAGCTTCTGCAAGTATGCTCTCTTCCGAGCGGCTTCTGTAGCGTCCTCTTATAAACGGAATAGCGCAGTAGGCGCAGACATTGCTGCAGCCCTCTGCTATTTTAATGGACCTTGTCCAAGGAGCTGTGGAAAGGACTCTTCCTCCAAGCTCTTCGTAAGTCTTAGGCGAATTGCTGCAAAAAACTCTGTCCGAAGCGCTGCCAAGTATTATTTCCGGCAACTTATTGTAGTCGTTAACGCCAAGGAAGCTGTCCACTTCCGGCATGGACTCTGCAAGCTCTTTTGCGTAGCGCTGAGAAAGGCAGCCGGTAACTATAAGCTTTTTGCTGTCCCCTTTTATCCTGGAAAGATCAAATATAGTTTCTATGGACTGCTGCTTGGCATCGTGGATAAAGCCGCAGGTGTTGACTATAAACACATCTGCATCTTCCGGATCGTTCACTAAAACGCAGCCGGCCTGTTTTAAGAGCGCGGCAGCGTTTTCTGAATCAACGGTATTTTTTTCGCAGCCAAGTGTGGTTATGAATACTTTCATCAGTAAATTTCTTCCTCCACCGGTGCATCATCCAGGCCCATTGCCTGGTCCTGAAGGCGCTGGAATTCAGCTTGGGTCATGTTGACCTTTCTGGGCCTTGCACCGTCTGCGGGGCCTACGATGCCGCGTTCTTCCATAAGATCTACGAGCCTTGCAGCTCTGTTGTAGCCTATCCTGAAACGCCTCTGCAACATGGATACAGAGCACTGCTCTGCTTTTACAACAGTTTCGATAGCATCTGTAAGGAGCTCGTCCTCGTCCTGATCCGCGGAATCTGCGCTTCCCTGGTTGGTACCTGCCTTGTTCATGGCCTGGAGCACGTCCATGTTGTAGTTGGCCATCTGAACCTGATCTTTTACAAAGTTGATGACGTTCCTGACCTCATCGTCAGATACGAAGCAGCCCTGTACACGCAGCGGCTTGCTGATGCTCTGCGGACCGTAGAGCATATCGCCTTTGCCCAGCAGGTGCTCTGCTCCGCCGACATCCAGTATTACTCTGGAGTCTGTGAGCGAAGATACTGCAAACGCGATCCTGGACGGTATATTAGCCTTGATAACGCCTGTAATAACGTCTGTAGAAGGCCTCTGGGTAGCAACTATAAGGTGCATTCCTGCGGCTCTTGCCTTCTGAGCGATGCGGCAGATGGAGTCTTCTACGGTGTTCTTGGCAGTCATTATAAGCTCCGCAAGCTCGTCTATTATAATGACGATCTGCGGCATTACCTTGTCCTCTTCTCCGTTGGCCTTAACAGTTTCGTTGTAGGACTGAAGATCCCTTACGCCTTCGGCCGCGAACTTGTTGTAGCGCTCGTTCATTTCGGAAACAGCCCAGCCAAGAGCAGCTGCAGCCTTGCCGGAATCAGTTACAACTGGTATCAGCAGGTGCGGAATTCCGTTGTAAATGCTGAGCTCTACAACCTTTGGATCTATGAGTATGAGCTTTACTTCGTCCGGCGTAGCCTTGTAGAGAAGGCTTATTATCATGCTGTTGATGCAGACGGACTTACCGGAACCGGTCGATCCTGCAACAAGCAGATGCGGCATGGACTTAAGGTCTGCAACTATTGCATCTCCGCCAATGCTGCGTCCCAGAGCAACGGATATCTTTGATTTGCTCTTCTTAAAGGCCTCGGATTCTATGATCTCCCTGAGCATTACAGTAGAGATAGTATCGTTTGAGACCTCTATACCAACGGCAGCTTTGCCTGGTATAGGAGCCTCTATTCTTAGAGACTTTGCGCGCAGGTTTAGAGCAAGATCGTTATGCAGCGCAGCTATCTTGGAGACCTTAACGCCTGCGGCCGGCTGGACCTGTCCGGTATCGCGC
>CADALS010000070.1 GCA_902788795.1 uncultured Eubacteriales bacterium
CACTGGTTGGAGAGGTAGTGAGAAAGGCCGCACTCCGGCTTTTCGCCTTTGAGGGAGCGCATAAGGCCGGAATTGCGCATGTCTGCGTCTATAAGGAGCACGGTCTTGCCAAGCTCGGTAAAGGATCTGCAAAGGTCTGTGGTGACGGTGGATTTGCCCTCGCCGGAAAAGGCGCTGGTAAAGAGCAGCACGCGTTTGTCTGTGCCGCAGAATTGCAGATTGGTGCGCAGGAGCTTTAGCTCCTCGTTGATCTCGTATGGAAGTTCCTGCAGGTTGAGCTCCAGGGTTTGCATTGGTAGTCTCCTTTATGAGCTTTTGTTTGGGCTTTAGAGGCCGAGTATTTCCAAGGGGTTTTGGACCAGCAGTGCTTCTGCGTAGTCCTCCCCGAATTTTCTTGTTAAGTGGGCAGCGGCAAGGTCCAGTTCCGGGACCCTTATTTCTGTATCGTGGGCATCGGATGCCACCACGGATACCAGCTGCCTTTTGAGCAGCTTTTTGCAGTAGGAGGCCTGATGGCGCCCTTCCCTGCCGAGAATGCTGCTGCTGTTCATCTGTATCTTTGCGCCAAGATCTATGAGTTCTTCTGTAAGATCCGGGCTGTCCCACAGGACGCGGTAGCGCTCCGCGTGGGCTATAAGAGGTGTGTAGCCGGCGTCCAGGACGGTCTTTATGAACCAGTGGATGTCCGCCAGCGGGTGGGCGTTGGAAAACTCCAAAAGCAGGTATTTTCCAAGTCCAAGGGGCAAAATAGCGTCTTTCTCCAGACGCTGCAAAAGCAGCCTGTCCGCATGGTATTCCCTGGAGAGGAAGAGCTTTATCTCTTCCGGATAGGCTGCAGCCAGGGTGCGTTCTTTTAACTTTTCGAACTGTTCTTGGATAGTTTCGTCCGGAGTTTCGAACATGCCGCGCCTTAGGTGCGGAGTGCAGCAGATGGTGCGCACGCCGGAAGCGTATCCTGCCTCTACAAGAGCCTCCGACTCCGCGGCTACCGAAGCGCCGTCGTCTACGTATGGGAGTATGTGGCAGTGGATATCGGCTATGTTATTCATTGGTTCCTTACAAAACAGCAAGCCACATCAAGGGAGTAAGCTTAGCTCCCTCGATGTGACTGATAGCGCAGAGTATTAGGCCTCGGTCCTGCGCTTCTTGCTGTAGACGACTGTTCCAACAGCGGCTGCTGCAGCAGCTACCATCAGGCCGCCCCACAGGAGCATGTTGTTAGCATCTCCGGTCTTCGGTGCGGTTACCTTGTAAACGGCTACCGGTGTGAGGTGCGGGAAGGTGATGTCAAACTGACCATCCTTAATGGTGTAGGAGCCTTCTCCAACCATTTCCCACTTCTCACCTTTTACGAATACGTAAAAGAGGTCTCCGTCGGCAGCGCCCTGGATCTTGCATACGAGGTCGAGGTTATCAGAAGTGACTTCTACGCCACCAACCTTGGTGATTGCAGTTACGTCAGCGAGCTTTGCAGCTTCTTCATCAGTAATGTCAACATCAGCAAGTGTGCTGACCTTGGTATCACCGTCCCAGAACTCGATGATCTCGCTTGCACTTCCGGCAGCGAAAGCTGCTGTGAACATTCCGAGTACCATTACAAGAGCGAGGACCGCTACTGAGCAGATCTTGAGTACTTTTTTCATTGCTATAGTTCTCCTTTCATAATATTTATTTAACGGCGCGGGGCCGGTAAATAGCTTGATTTTAACGGTTTTGCGGTTTTCCGCTAGTCTGTGACTTCTTCGTAGAAGAGGTCTACTATCATTTGCTGGAGGGCTTCCTCGTCGTAATGGAATTCGTCGTGGTGATCCCCCGCCTGGGCCTTGCCGGGAAGCTTGAGCATTTCCCCGGTCACCTTGTAGCTGCTTATTTTCTTAAGGTTATCCGCGCTGATATCGGATTCTATGTATTTGCCGGCTTTGTCCATGATCTGGTCCACAAGGGTGGCGCCGCCGAGGCTCCTGAGTTTTGCGAACATCTGCTCTACGAGCCAGGTCTGGCGCGCTACGCGAAGCTCGTTGGAGCCGGTCTCGTTTATATCCCTGTAGCGGACGAAGCGCTCCGCCTGGGCTCCGGTAAGGGTTACCGTGGCGCCTTTGGTGTAGGACGGATCTATGTAACTATAGTCTTCCTCAAACGTTAGCTGCAGTCCGCCGATGATGTCCGTTACCACAGGTATGGCGTCCATGGTGAGGGACATTACGCCGTCTATGTACATGCCGTGCAGCAGGTTGCTGACGCACTTTTTGCTTAGGTAGCAGCAGCGCCTGGGGCTGTCCCCGAAGCCGTACTGCAGGGTTATCTGCATGGTGCCTGCGTAGAGGAAGTCCCCGTTGAGGGCGTAGGCCTCGACCGTTGTCATGGTATCCCTGGAGATGCTCAAAGTCTTGATAGTCTTTGTTTTATCGTCCAGAAGCAGGAGCATTATGGCATCCGAGCGGCCGTTGGCGCCGATGTTGTCCTTGGCGTATTCTGTGCCGGTGTTGTCCACGCCCAGAAGCAGCACTGTGGACAGGCCGTCCTTTACGTGGTACTTTTTGCCTTTATATGTTATGGTGCGCTTCCATTCCCGGCTCTCGACTTCCTTCTGGTATTCCTCGTAGCCGGAGGGCTGCGGGGAGAACCTGTCTATTACTGCGTTTGCAAACTTGATGGCAAAGAACAGCGCCAGGCAGGCCAGGATTATGGTGGCGAGTATAAGGAATGGGTACTTTCTGTTTTTCCTCATGATCGTAGGTGGTGCGGGGCTCTGCTACTTTGCGGCGCGGCTGCTTTTTCCGGAGGACTTTGGAGAGCTTCTCCTCTTGGCGCCGGAAAGGAAGCTGCTGCTTGCCTTGCCTTTTTCGTCCAGACCCTTTACGTAGGGTATCTGGGCCAGGGTATCCAGCTGCAGGTACTTCTTTACGTCTTCGTCCGTCTTGATGGTATCGTCCAGCAGGTACTGGATGGTGATGATGGCTATCATCAGGAGAGCTCCTACAAGGGCGCCTATCATGGTGTTGCGGGTGGTGCTGGGGCTGGCTTTCCTTGTGGGGATGACTGCCCTCTGGATAACGGAAGGCCTGTCTGTATTCATGATGTCGGCTATGGCATCCCTAACCTTATCCGACAGGGAATTTGCTATGTTTGCCGCCACTACCGGGCTGGGGTTGGTGGCGCTGATCTCCAGGATGTGAGTCCCGGAGGGGTTGGTTACGCTTACTGTGGAGCTGAGCTGTTCTACGGTAAGATCCAGGCTGAGCTCGTCTATTACGCTTTTGATGACATCCCTCTGGACCGCTATGTAGCGGAAGTCCGATGTGAGGTTGCTTCCTATCTGGATGTCCGCAAGGGAGCTGATGCTCTTATCGAAGATGTATATAGACGATGTTGCCCTGTAAAGCGGGGTTATGAAGAACCTTGTGACGCCGAACGTCAAGATAGCGCCGACGATGAAACCTATCGCGACGATCCAGATCTTCTTCCATATTACTCTTGCGAGTTCCAGGAGATCTATCTCCTGTTCTTCGTCTACTCTGCTTGTGCGGACAGTGTTGTTCTGGTCCATGTCAGACTCCTACTAAATAATTAGGGTTATTATATACCAGCTGTCCATGGGTTACAATAAGATTGCGCTGAAAGCTGATCTGTTTTTAGTGTTATTTTGCTGACGATCGCCTGTTTGGGCGAACGTTTTGCGCGGGGCGCTGCGCTGCCGTTCGGCTTTTTGGCGAAGCATACTGGCTGCGGCACGGCGCGTGTTTGCATAGCAGACTGGCTGCGGTGCCCGGCGCGTATTAGCGTAGCATACTGGCTGCGGCGCCCGGCAGAGCGTATAGCCCGCCCATTGTCTATTTTGACTTCACTATGATAGCATAACTATTTAGCTATGGCAAGCAGAAATATTGCACAAATGCTACAATAATCCGCGGATTTCTTGGCAATAACTTACAATAGTGGCGGGGCGGTAGTGGGTGGTAATGGAAAAATGCTCTTAAAAACCTCGGCACGAGGTGTTTTAAGAGCATTTTACTTCTTATGTGCGGCACCCAGAGGCTTGCCGTAGAGCGGGATCGGAGGATAACTTTGCCTGTTGGCCGGAGTGAGTTTGGTCGATGCTCCCATTTCTGTTCATTTTCGGGGTGTCTGGGAGCGTCATTTTCAGATCTGGGCTGTTTTTTGAGCTCCCCTTCTATGCTTTATAAAGGCTTTTGGGGAGCAAATCCGGACATCTGTCCTGAATCTGAAGCTCAGCGCGCTCCCAAACACCTGCTAAATGAGGACAAATGGGAGCATCAACCGAATTTGCCCAAGTGAGAGCATCAGTCGAACCAGCAAATCAAAGATAAAAAAAAGGAAATGCTCTTAAAAACCTCGGAAGGAGGTGTTTTAAGAGCATTTTTCATCTTTTGTTAAGCACCCAGAAGCCAGCCTTGAGGCAGGATCGTTAGTTTGCTGCTTGCTTGCGCTGTGGCGGGTTACTTGATCAGGGCTTTGAAGTCCCTTACGCGCTGGGGGATGTCTTCGGCGCCGAAGACGGCGCTGCCGGCAACGAGGATGTCCACGCCGGCGGCGGTGAGCTCGGCCGCGTTCTGAAGGTTGGCGCCGCCGTCGAGCTCTATCTTAAAGGACAGGCCGCGCTCCTTGCGGATCTTGTCAAGCCTGCGGATCTTGTCCATGGCGGACGGAATGAACTTCTGGCCGCCGAAGCCCGGATTGACGGACATCACAAGCACCAGGTCCAGGTCCTCCAGGACGTAGTCCAGAGTGGTCTCGGGGGTGGCGGGGTTGAGCGCCACGCCGGCCTTGATCCCCAGGCCCTTTATCTGCTGGATGACCCTGTGCAGGTGGGTGCAGGCCTCCTGGTGGACGGTTATGTAGGCGGTCTGAGGCGTTGCAAAATCAGGGATGCGCAGCTCCGGGCGGACTACCATCAGGTGGATGTCGAAGGGCACGGCGGTCTTGCCGACCATGCTCTTTACGACGGGACCGCCGAAGGTGATGTTAGGCACGAATGTGCCGTCCATGATGTCCATGTGGACGTAGTCGGCGCCGCCCTGCTCGATGAGGCTGATGTGCTGCCCGAGTTTTGAAAAGTCTGCTGAAAGTATGGATGGTGCAAGCTGTCCCATGGTGTGCTCCTTTGCTAGTATTTCTTTTCTGCCGCGAGGGCGTCTTTGTATATCTGCTTGTAGGACTCGTAGCGGCCGGCGGAGATGTGGCCGGCTTCAACGGCGGCGCGCACTGCGCAGTCAGGCTCGGCCAGGTGCCTGCAGTCCGAAAAGCGGCACTTGTGGGCGTAGGGCGCAATGTCCGGCATCAGCTCTGCGACCTCGTCCGACTTAAGCTCCGGGTCCTCGAAAGACGTAAAGCCCGGGGTGTCGAAGAGGAAGTAGCCGTCGCCCGCGAAAAGCTCCGTGTGGCGGGTGGTGTTTTTGCCCCGCTGCAGCTTTTTGCTTATGTCTCCGGTGGCGGAAAGGTCCTTGCCCAGCAGCAAGTTGGTGAGCGAGCTCTTACCCGCCCCGGAAGGCCCCGCCAGAGCCGCTTTTTTGCCCTTCAGAGCGGTTTTCAGGGCGTCTATGTCCTTTCTATCCTTTACGGAAATAAAATGCGTTAAACAGGCGTTTTTATAGTGCTCGGCGAACTCCTCCAGCTGGCCTTCGCCCGCCAGATCCGTCTTGTTTACGCAGAGCAGAAGCTCCGCGCCTTTTTTGCGCACGGCCAGGGAGACGCGGTCCAGCATCAGGTAGGACGGCGCCGGGTGCTTAACGGCTGCAACAAGGACGAAAAGCTCCACGTTGGCAACTGGAGGCCTGGCAAAGCTGTTGAGCCTTGGCAGTATCCTGTCCACGGCGGCCACGCCCATCTCCGGAGAGCTGGCGGAGGGCTGCTCGTAAGGGCCGGCAACAACGGTGAGCTCTACCTCGTCCCCGACAAGGGGCGTAATGCCGTCCTTGCGGAAGATGCCGCGAGCCTTGCACTCGTAGGTTATGCCGCCGCTGTAAACGTAGTAAAAGCCCGCGAGGGCGCGTACTATGGTGCCCTGCATGCTATATGCTCCTTTTGCTTGCAGTGATCATTGCTCTTTGATCTCCCCGGTACGGAAGTTTACTGAGTAAGTCCTTACGGCGTCCATGCCGCCGCTGGGGTAGGAGAAGAACACTGTTACCTTGGAGTTCTCCCCTTTTCCGGTTATCTGCACGGTGTCGGAGGCGCTGCTGCGGCTGCGCTGCTCCACGAAAACGTTGGTGGTCTCGCCCTGGTCTGTAAGGGTAACGGAGACGCGGAAGTTCTCCTCCTTGGCCTGGGCGTAGTCCAGCTTTATGGAAAGGGTCCTGGGCTCTGCTATGCCCTTGCTGACCACAAGGTTGATCTTGCTGCCTTTGTCTACTGTGGACCCTGCGCTTATGGACTGGCTTATTACCCTGTCCTTTTCTACTGTGGTGCTGTCCTGGTAAGTTACCTGGTCCAGTACAAGGCCGGCCTTGGTGATGGCTGCCCTGGCGTCTTCCAGGGTCTGCTGGGTGAGCTTAGGCACGGTTACGGTGAACTGATCTCCGCTCTCTTCCGGGCCAAGGCTTACGGTTATATTGACTTTGCCGCCTTTTTCCAGGTGGGCGCCGGCTTCCGGATCCTGGGAGATTATCTGGCCTTTGGCGTATTCGTTGCTGTAGGCGCCGGTGACCTCTCCGAGCTCAAAGCCGTAGCTCCAGAGCAGGGACTGCGCGGCGGTCTGGGTGCGCCCTATAAGGAGCGGCACTGCGTTGTCCACGGGCCCCAGGTGGAGGGGGATGCCGTTGGTGAGGGCGTAGTAGACCCCGGCCAGGGCCAGCAGGCGGAGGAACAGCCGCAAAAAGGACGAGGGCGGGAGCAGAAGGGAGAGGGCGAAAAAAAGGGCGGCGGCGACAAGATTCAGGATTGCCCCGCCAAAATTGTAGAGCAGCACGGGCATGGTCCCGTCCCGAAGCTCCGGTGGGATCATCAGGCATTGACCGCCGGTACCGGCCAGGGAATAGCGGCGGAAGCGGAGCTTTTCCTCCTCCCGCACCAGCATCAGGCTGAAAACGCGGAAGGAGAGGAAACGGTAGCCCGTGAGAAGGCCGAAAACCAGGTGCCCCGCCTCGTGGATGATGACCTGCAGCAGCATGGCGGCATAGAGGGAGAAGAGCGTCAGCGCGAAAAGCAGCAGCTTTTGCCAGAGGGAGAGACCATCGCCCAGAGGAATGAGGTAGTTCAGAAGCAGGACCCCGGCGCAGCCGCCCAGCAGCAGGGAGAGCAGCACGGCGATCCAGGACTGGCCTTTGTGCCTGGGCTTTTTCTCTTTTTTCATGGGAAACCTCCTGAAAGGGAGTCAGAATGGGATCGTCAATCCCGGACAAAACCTTCCGACCAGTCGGCCTTTCCGACGGTCCAGCGCTGGATCGTCCAGGCAGAGCGGCGGTATTGCGCCTGCAGCTCCGCCAGGGCGGCATTGGCCTGGGTCAGGGAGGGAAAGCAATCGCTTTCCACAAGGTCGATCTCATCCAGATCCCGGTTCGTGTTCCAGCCGAGGATCAGGAAAACCTCCCGGAGCTCCTTGCACGCCGGCCCGGACACTTCAACGGCGTGTGTCAGGTGGTGAGCCGCTTGTTTTATATCGTTAAG
>CADALS010000071.1 GCA_902788795.1 uncultured Eubacteriales bacterium
TTAGCATCTCCTTGTTTACGGGGTATTCCTGAAGCTTCATAAGCAGCCAGCTGTATTTGGCGGCTGCTCTGTTGTTGCCCCCAAATGCGTTGCTGACACTCATTCAATATCGCCTGATCCCTGCTGGCCGGCACTTTCTGCCGGGCTGCCGCCACCTGCAAGCTGTATGTTTCTGGCCGTTACCCATTCGCAGATCTTTTTCATCTCGTAGTCGGTAAAGGTCATGCCTCTGGTGCTTTTCTTGTGATCCGGAGTCCATTCCCGCACATCGTATTTAGGAGGGCGATCGCACCAGGAAACGTAATTCAGCTCCCTGGTCCAGCCCGCGGCGCTTGCTCTTAAGACGCCCAAATGCTCCAGGATCTTGAATGTGATCTCGTCCTTGCCGTTTTCGGAAGGGACTGCAGCCGCTGCTGCGTTTTGTGTAAGCTGTTCTGACATATCTCTTTCCTTTCTTCCTGTTGGCGAAAGCGATATAATATTACCATTACTGGTAATTAATGTCAATATATCAACTTACATTTTTTTACATTAGAGCCGCACGCTGCCATCCAATCCGAACAGGTACAGGTAGCTCTCCTTTACCTTGTAGCCGCAAATGCCTTCCAAAGCTTCCTTGTAGAGCTCCAGCTGGGGCAGGTAGTTTGTCCGCAGGTGCTCCGCAGAGCCCTCCGGGTCCGACTTATCTACGTAATTGCTCTTGTAGTCCACCAGCACGTAACCGTCCGCCTCCTTAAAGAAGCAGTCTATAACGCCCTGTACGGTAACCTGGCGGCCGTCCATATCGGTATTCATTACAAACGGAGTCTCCTTAAAGACCGCGTCGGATGCCACAGCCCGCCTGCCGAGGTCTGACGCAAAGAAAGCGCTTATCCTTTCCGGCTCCACGGCCTGCGCTTCCGCGTCCGTAAGTATGTGGTTCTGCCTGAGATCTTCTATGAATGCCGCTATGCTTGCGGGGTCTTTTTCCTCCGGCGTGAACGGCAGGTGCTCCATTACCGTATGGTACGCAGTGCCCTTTTCCGCGCCGGTAAGATGCCCTGTTTTAGGCCTTGCGGGATGTTCCCATTCGGGGTCTGCCTTTGGAGCCTGCATAGCCGCTGCAGCCTTGCCGCGCCTGGACTCTGCGATCTCGGAAACCGTGTACTTGCGCTTAAGAAGATCCTCCGCTGCGGGTTCAAAGCGGAACGCCAGCCTGTTTTTAAGCTCATCAAGCCCTACAGGCAGAGCGTTTTCGTCTATATCAAAACCGTTTTCTATGCCAAGCCTTATATCGTCTCCGGGGCGTTCTTTTTCCTCCGCGCCGGTAAGGGACTCCAGGCTTATCAGCTTGACCATGGACATCGGCAGAGCCGGGAGCACCATATCCAGGTAGCTCTTGCACTGCGCGCTGCCCACCGTGCTGTATATGCGCTTGCTCAAAACGCCCCTGGGGTCCTTGGACGCAGCGCTCATGACCAGTATGTCCCGGGCCCTTGTAAGCGCTACGTAGAGCACCCTGATATCCTCCGCAAACTCCTCCGCCTTGAGCTTTTCGTCTATTATGCGGAAGCTCATGGGCGTAGCTTTTATGCCGCGCACCGGGTCCGAAAGCTTTATGGAAAGCCCCAGGTCCTTGTGTCTTTTGAAGGGGCTCCTGTCCGGTCCGCCGCCAAGGCCTATCCCCATGCCTGCGAGTATCACCATGGGGAACTCCAGGCCCTTGCTCTTGTGTATGGTCATTATGCGAACGACATCGTCCGCCTCCGTAAGAAGCTTTACCTGGCCTGTATCTACCTTTTTACTCTCGGAGATCATGCCTATGTAGGACACGAAGCCGCTGATACCGCCGGCGGTCTCGCTCTCGTAGGTCTCCGCCTGGTCTGCCATTGCGCGCAGGTTGGCTGTACGCTGCTGACCTCCCGGCAGTGCCTGAGCAAAGGACGCTATGCCGCTTTCGTGCATCAGCTCCCACACCAGGTCCGAAAGTGGAACGCAGCCGGCCTTTTTGCGCCATCCCGAGAGCTTTTCAAGGAAGGCTGCAGCCTTGACTTGAAGCTGCTCCCTGGCCAAAGATGAGCCGTCCTGGGCGCCCGCCGGGCCAAGAGCAAAGCTCTTCAGAGCATCGTAGTAGGACTGCCTGCGGTCTCCGCCCCAGACTCTTATCCTTGCAAGCTCTTCCGCGCTGAATCCAAAGCTCGGGAAGTGCATGACCGTTATAAGCGCCACGTCCTGCCTGGGGTCGTCTATTACCCTGAGAAGGCTCAGCAGCACCTGTATCTCCGGCGTGTCGAAATATCCCTCGCCGCGCTCAAGATACACTGGTATCCCGCGGTCCGTAAGCACCTTGTAGTAGGTCTCACCGCGGCTCTTGGCGGATCGCAGCAGCAGCGCAATATCCCTGTACTCCAGCCTGCGCTCCCCGTCTTTTCCGGCTATCATTTTGCCGTGGTACTCTTGTATGAGATCCGCCGCGTTTATAGCCTCCAGCTCCTCGGCTTTAAAGGCTTCTATCTGCTCGTCTGCCTCGTCCTCTTCTTCTGCCTTCTGGGCTATCAGGCAGAGGCGCGGCTCGTAGCTGCAGGGGCCGTTGTAAGGCGTTCCGGCTGCCAGCGCGGCTTTGTCGTCGTACACGAGGCCTACGGTGCGCATGGTCATAAGGCGCCTGAAAATATCGTTTATAGTATCTATAACAGCGGGCTTGCTGCGGTAGTTCTTGTTTAAGTCTATGACCCTGGAGTTTGGCTCCGCGTCTGTCCTGAACCTGTGGTATTTTGCAAGGAAGATCTCCGGCTCCGCCAGGCGGAACTTGTATATGCTCTGCTTTATATCGCCTACCAGGAACACATTGTTGCCCCGGCTTATACGCTTTACCAGCTCTTCCTGAATGTAGTTGCTGTCCTGGTATTCGTCCACAAAGATGTAGTCGAATTTGGCCTTGAATTCGCTGCAGACGTCCGGGTCCGCCAGGATGTCCAGGGCGTAGTGCTCCGCGTCCGAAAACTCCATGAGCCCGGCGGCAAGCTTTTTGGCGCTGTAGCGCTGCGCAAAATCCTCCGTAAGGGCGCAAAGCTCCGTAATGTAAGGCTGCACAAGGACCAGCTCGTCCTTAAGAGCCTGCATGGAAAGGCCGCCGAACTTTTCCTTCAGCTTCTTTACCAGCTCCTTGCCCTTTTCCCTGGCAGCGGTAAATTCCTTCTTAAAGGTGCTGTAGGTGTCCTTTTCGTCCCCTGCGGCCTTTAGGGTCTGATAGTTTATGCTAAACAGCCTGCCAAGGCCGTCTTCTGTCCTCCCCTGGACAAAGAGCTCCTGTATGGCCTCCAGCTCCGCAATATCTATCATGAGCTTTTCCGCAAGTCTTGGAACGGGGCTTATTCCTTCTGCCCCGCCGGACATCAGGCTCCAGCTCTTTTTGAACAGCTCCAGCACCTGATCCAGGGTCTGGGCCGCGTCTTGCGAGGCCTGAGCCATAAGCTCTTTGGGGTCGAAGGCGCTGGTCTTTGCCTTATCCAGCCAGCTCTGAGGGTCCGGCATGCTCTGCAGGAAGGTGTAGAAGGACCTTATCATGTCCTGAACGGCATCGTTGCTGCGGGCGGAACCGTAGTGGTCCAGAAAGTCCAGGAAGGCCTTGTCTTCCGCCTCGAAAAGCTCCTCGAACATCTCCTCCAGGGCCTCGGTCTGCAGCATATTCTTTTTGTATTCATCGCAGATCTTAAGATCCGGCGGCAGGCCCAGCACGTGGTAATAGCTCTTGTAGACGTCTATGGCAAACTTGTCAAAAGTGCATATGCTGTATTTTTCCAGCACGGAAAGAGGGACCTCCTTACCGATACGCTGCTTCATTTCTGTTGCAGCCGCGTTGGTGAAGGTTATTATCAGCATGTTCTCCAGGCCAGTGCCCTCTTTTACGAGCTTTGCCACCCTTGCGGTAAGCACTGCTGTCTTTCCTGAGCCGGCAGCTGCCGAAACAAGCAGGTTTTCCCCTCTTGCGTCTATTGCGTCTTGTTGTTCCCTGGTAAATTCCATATCAAATACTGTTTCCGGCGCCTATGCCTGTGTGCAGCGCCCAGTCTATGTTGTAGCCTCCGCAGGGGCCGTCGTAGTCCAGAAGCTCTCCTGTTATGAACAGCCCGGGGGTCTTTACAGACTCGAAGCTGTTCTTGTCCACCTCTGCAAGAGGCACGCCTCCGCAGGTGGTCTGGGCGCTCTTCCAGCCCCTGGTGCCCGTTATCTCAAAGCGCAGATCCTTGCAAAGTACGGCCATAGCAGCCGGGCCCCTGAGCCCTGTTGCGGCCAGCTCAGCCTTCCTACTGTGCAGGTAGTCCTTGAGTTTTGCGGGAAGCAGCCAGTCCAGGCCGCAGCCGAAAGTATCCCTTCTGGCCGGCAGGAAGGCCTTCAGCTCTTCTGCGGTCTTTTCCGGGAAGAGGTCCAGGCTCAGAACAAAGCTGCTGCCTTCTTCCTTTCTGAGCTGCCTTGCCAGGTCCATAACGCATATACCGGAGATGGAGTCCTTGGTAAACTGCACCTCTCCTGTGGAGCTTGCAAGCGCGGTTTCTGCGGCTGCGCCCTCAGCCGGCCTTTTTATTACCGTGGCTTTGGCGCGCACTCTTACTCCGTGCAGCTCCTTTATGTCTTCTGCGCAGACCATGCCGTCCAGCGCGGGTATCGGCTTGATGACGCTGTGCCCCAGGCTCTGCGCAAACTTGTAACCGTCTCCGTAGCAGCCGTATTGTATGCCAGCCTTGCCTCCTGTCGAGAGCACCAGTTTTGCGGACTCAAAGACCCTTCCGTCCTGGCATTCTACCACGAAGCCCTGTTCTTTTTTCTGTACAGAAATGGCGCAGGCTCCGCAGACTATCTCCGCTCCGGCCCTTTTTGCGGCGCGCACCAGAGCTTCCGCCACCGATGCTGCCTCAAAGCTCCTTGGGTATATGCGGCCTTCTTCCTCCGCAGGCTCTATGCCCGCGTGACCCTGCATCCAGGGCACTGTCTCCCAGCTCCACCTTGCCGCAGCGTTGCTGAAATTGCAGCGCCCGTTGCCTGTGGCGTAGACCTTCCTGGCCGGGATGTCGTTCCTCTCCAGGACAGCTGTCTTAAGGCCTCTTTCTGCCGCGCAGGCAGCTGCAGCCAGCCCGGAAGGACCGGAACCTATAACTAAAACATCATACATCATGACTATTCCTCTGCTTGACAAACTGCGCTGGTTTAAACATAATTAAATCAGCCGCATCTTTAACTTACATTTTACCACAGGCGGCGCTAAACGCACAGCAATAAAGCAGGCATGTCCTGCAAAAGATAAGAGGAAGAGTATGCTTACAGGAAAACAAAGATCATATCTCAAGAGCCTTGCCACAGAGCTGGATACCACTGTCTACATAGGCAAAGCCGGACTTACGGATACAGTAATTAAAGAGATGGACGATTATCTTGCCGTTCACGAGATGGTAAAGGTAAAGATCCAGGAGGGTTCGGAGATCACGCCCAAAGACGCCGCAAACCAGGCAGCTGCAAAGCTCGGCGCAGAGTACGTGCAGGCCATAGGCCGCAGGTTCGTGCTCTACAGGCCGGCCAGGGTCATAAAGATCTTCCTGCCCAAGTAGCTTAAAAGGGGGCAATATCAATGGCAGACGAGCTTCGCATCGAACAATTTACAGAGATAGGTTTCGAACACGCAACGTTTTTCGACCCCTCCCAGCTGGAATTCCGCCAGGAGGTGCGCGACATGTGTTCCGCTGACAAGTGCCAGCAGTACGGAAAGAACTGGGCCTGCCCACCCGCATGCGGCGAGATAGAGCAGTCCGTTGAAAAAGCAAAAAAATACAGCAAGGCTGTGATGATCCAGACCACTGCCACCATGGAGGACAGCTTCGATTTCGAGACCATGATGCAGGCTGCCAAGGACCACAAGGAGCGCTTCTTTGAGGCTGCCAAGCTGGTAAGGACTGTGGACCCGGACTGCCTGCCTATGGGAGCCGGCGGCTGCAACATCTGCCGCAAGTGCACCTACCCGGACGAGCCCTGCCGTTTCCCCGACAGAGCTTTCACATCCATGGAGGCCTACGGACTCTTCGTTTCCGCAGAGTGCAAGAAGGCAGGCCTGGAGTACAACTACGGCCCCAACACCCTCACCTACTCCTCCTGCATCCTCTACAACTAACCCCCGCGCATCATGGCGCATCAAGGCGCATCAGGGGGACGGTTCTTCCGATGCCTAAGAAACGCCCGGGCCGGCACTTCGGGGACGGTTCTTTGGTGCCAAATCAAGAATTATCAAAGGGGACGGTTCTCTATGCTGGAATCAGCAAGGGGGACGGTCCTCTTTTATTTGAAATACAGATGGTGGGACCAGGCCTTTAAAAGACCGCTGAGCACTGTTAAAGCACAGATTGCTGCCTGCGAATGGTGACATGTATTATTGTTTGTATTGCGCCGCTGGTGGGGCCTCTCATGCGTTTTCGAAGCGCTTGCGGAGCGGTAGAAAAGACTTTCCGTCCGGCCTTTCACAGCGAGCGCGGATGCGGTACGCAGCGAGCTGTTGAAAGTCCCGGAAAGGCTTTGCGTGAAGCCGCGCAGCGGGCTGGAGAAAACGCATGAGCCCCGGACCCGGCGGCGCTTTAGAAGCAATAATGCGAGTACTTAGAGCCGAAGGCAGAAAACTGTGTTTTAGAAATGTTCAGCGGGCTGCAGAAAGTGTATGAACGGCCCCACCAGCTGCGATATAAAATAAAAGAGGACCGTCCCCCTTGCTGATCTCAGCATAGAGAACCGTCCCCTGTGTTAGTTTGTGAAGTTGGCACCTGAGAACCGTCCCCGGGTGCGATCCCGGGCGTTCCATGCGCATCGGAAGAACCGTCCCCCTGATGCGCCCCTGATGCGTGGAGTTTACCTGATAAAGTTGGTGAATACGCGGTCTTCCTTGGCGGGGAGGCCGTATTTTTCTTTGCCCAGCGCTATGGACTTCATCAGGAAGCTCATGTTTTCCGCCAGCACCCTTACAGTGCGCATGCCCTCGGCGTCCTGGGCAGCCTCGCCGGGCGCCCTGCCGTAGACCATGTTCCAGTACTGGGAAGACGCCACTGGCATGCCGCTTATGGTAAAGTACTTGTTCAGCTCGTCAAATGTAGCAGAGCTTCCGCCGCGCCTTGCAACGCAGATAGCAGCGCCCACCTTCATGGTAAGATCCGCCTGGCAGCTGTAGAAGAGCCTGTCAAGCACGGAAACAAGAGCGCCTCCCGCGGAAGCGTAGTGCACCGGGCTTCCTATAACAAGACCGTCGGCTGCGGCAAGCTTTTCCGCAAGCTGCGGCACCAGCTCGTCCTGAACGCAGTGACCCACCTTGGCGCAGGCTCCGCAGGCCAGGCAGCCCTTTACAGCAAGCCTTCCTACATTAACGATTTCCACCTCTATGCCGTTCTTTTCGAAGACTTTCCTCATCTCCTCCAAAGACAGCGCCGTGTTGCCCTTTTCTCTGGGGCTTCCGTTTATCATCAAAACCTTCATTTGCTTTCTCCTTCCAAAGATCTTTATACTATTTTACGATCCAACAGCATTTTAAGCAAGCCAGGCTTGCTTTACTAAAATCACACAATTATATATTATCATTTTCA
>CADALS010000072.1 GCA_902788795.1 uncultured Eubacteriales bacterium
TTTTCCTTCCATGTCATCTGTTCCGACTCGCTGAAATACTTACCGCCTTCAAGGCAGTAGGCTATATCACCGTCGGGTCCAATCCTATAATCCTTTTGGATATAGTCTGTCCATCCGCTCCCTGAGTCTCTTTGAAAGTATGTGGTCAATTCGCCGTTACTGTAGAGCTGATCAGCAAATGCTTGGATCGGAATAAGTCCAATAACAAGAACTACTGCCAGCAGAAGGCGAACGGCTTTAGACGCTTTGTTTTTATGCATTTGCCTCCTCCGTATCGATTTGTAAACTAAAAAAGAGCCTTTCGGCTCTTAAGTGATAATGAATTGTGTTTTACTTTTCGGCCCCGCATATGCTGCAATGGTAATTATACTCTGAATGAGCTACAGCAGGGATAAGTTCCAGCGATAAAACAGCCCTTGGAGTATTGTTTTGCTCGGAAAGAAGCTGATCGTACATGGTTGCTGATTCTGAGGCCCATACAGTTTTAGCTGTATAACTTGCTTGCTGTCCATTTGCAAGATGCATAGATGCATGACTGCTGTAAGCTGCGTGCAGTTTTTCGTAACTGTATCCATAGTCTTTAGCATTAAACGTTGTAACAAACTGCCCGTCATTAATACATTCTGGAGAAGTACAAGTTAAAACAGCGCATTTGAATTTGCAGTAACATTCAGAATCAATTACCTCGTAGGTAGAAGCTATTTTCCATTGGTGCTCCAGCATAGGGACTGTTTCAGAGTAGCTTTCACCACATCTGCAGATATAGGTACGTGTTCCGTCTGTTGTACATGTTGCGGCAACTGACTCAGAAAGGTCAAAGCTGTGTGTATGAGCTGCTTGTCCACTTGTGGAATCGGGCTTTGGAACATCATAGGGATCCCCGACGGGATTTCCTGCTGCGGGAGTGATATCAGGTTCTGATTCTGCGGCCGGATCCTCATGCAGAGTATTTGTTTTCGGTGTTGATGTCGTATCAAGCGTTACAGAACTGGTGTTCGATATGAAGACAGGGTCTCCAAATGATGTGCTTGACCGCTGGGTTGAAGGCGAGATTAACATCTCAACCGGCACTATTGTTTCCGTTTCAATGACAGGCAACGCTAAGCATGTATCTGTCGCTGCCAGATTAGGTGCATATAACTCAAGGGATCCGATGTCAGCAGGGGTATCATCTGATGCAGGCCTCGATGAGGAAGTAATGCCTGACTTCCTGAAAAAAAGAGCACCAAAGATTACGACAACAAGCAGTATTGCAGCTAATATTCTCCGGTTTTGAATTCCCATGACCATTCTCCTTCCTGATATTCTTGATCATACACACAGTTTGCAATAAAAGTTCAAAGAAATCATCTGTGCGATTTATTGATTTAAGTAAATATATATATTCTTTCAGGAAGTAATATATTCAAGGGGGTTATTAGGGGGAGATCTGGGGTCTAACGTTCCCAATCCTCCATCTCTTTCGCTTTCTCCAGGTGATTGTGATAGTACTGCAAGGCTTTAATAACGTAATCACCAGCTTTTTTTATAGGGATATCTGACGGAATGTATTTTTTCGCATCTTCGTACCGAATCGAAATGTGAGCCTTCTGGTTAGGCTTTTCTTCACTCATAATAATGTCGATGGCGTTGGGCCCAAGTTTACCATCCTTGGATATAGCTCGCATTTGTATTGCCTGGGCATGTGATGGAGATGTGTCATAGTATTCCATTGCTTCTGCTATCCCTGCCTGTTCTTCCTTTCGGAGATAAGAAAGCTCAACAGCAGGGCGCATAGCAATTCTTCCTTCATCGACCTTTTCAAGGAGCTCTGGGATTAGTTCTGTTAGGCGGATGAAACGCTGAATTTGAGCATGGCTATCGGGGGAGTTTTCTGCAAGTCTTTCTCGAGATGACAACTTCTGCTCCACTGGAGCAGAAGTTAAATCTGTTCTTTCTCCCTGTTGGCGTTTAATCGCTTCCAATCGCATCTTATATGCCAGAGCCTTCTCGCTAGGAAGTATCACAGACCTTTGCAGATTGCTTTCGACCATCATTATGATAGCTTCATCTCTGGACATCTCTCTGATTTCAGCTTTAATCGTATCCATTCCTGCAATTTCACATGCTTTCTTTCGTCTATGTCCGGATACTATTTCATAACGACCGTCTTCTTTCTGTCTTAGGATGATGGGGGTTATGAGGCCTCGTTCCTTAATGCTTTCTACAAGCTGCTGCATGTCATCATCAAGCCTGACCTGGAATGGATGGTCTGGGAAATCGTCGATATCCTTAAGTGGGATATCGTATATCTTTGGGAGCTTGATTTCCTGACGCTCTTTTCCTGTCATAAACAGCTCATCGTACCCAGTCATCCCAAGATCTATCGGTTGTCCGTTCATGGATTGCATTCACCTCCTTTGTGAAACTCTCATAGGCAGCTGCAAGCTTTCCATTGCCAGCGTAAAGGTAAACACTCATCCCGTTCAGACTGCTTTCAGCGGCCCTAACTGAATGTGGGATAGTGGTCTCAAAGATCTTAAGATTCTGACCCAATGTGCTTTTTAGTGATGCTATTATTTCTTTAGCGTTGTTGGTTCTGCTGTCCACCATAGTAAACAATACGCCATCGATCTGCAGATCCGGGTTGATGTTCCTCTTGACTCTTGCTACGGTTCCAAGCAGAAGATCAAGCCCTTTTGCCGATAGATAGCTTGGCTGTGTAGGAATTATTATGCTGTCTGCGCAGGCCATAGCGTTTATAGTCATCATTCCAAGAGATGGCATACAGTCTATTAGTATGTAGTCATATGAGGGTTTAAGGTTTTGGATGACTTCCTTCAATACATATTCGCGGCTCATCATGTTTACCAAGCCAGTCTCTATTCCAGAAAGCTCTATATTTGACGGAATAAAATCAACACCTTCGGAATGATGTATTATTCCGGTGTTTTGAGGCAAACTTCGTTCATCCATTGCTGCGCGCATCAAGGTCGCAAGGCTAACATCGAGCTCATCAGGTCTGGATACTCCGAGTGAAAGTCCTAGGCTGCCTTGTGGATCTGCGTCGATCAAAAGAACCCTATGCCCAAGCTTTGAGAGTCCGATTCCAAGATTTACGGCAGTTGTAGTCTTCCCGACTCCGCCTTTTTCGTTTGCAATAGCAATAACATTGCATTCTCTCATTTTGTAATAACCTCCTTTCTATATTAATAATAGCAGGGGAGTATCCCCACCAAGACGCATCGTTCACCCGAAGCGTCTTAGTAGTCGCATGCTATTTGCCGCGCATCCCACATGCGAGGGGATCTATACAGACGGCTGCTCCGCTTAAAGCAGCTCCATAGGAGTTTCACCTTCCCGCCTTCATTGTGGCCGGACCGCGAATTACGGAA
Source organism: uncultured Eubacteriales bacterium (assembly GCA_902788795.1). Lineage (GTDB taxonomy): Bacteria > Bacillota > Clostridia > Peptostreptococcales > Anaerovoracaceae > RUG13409. The sequence goes on from CADALS010000072.1 coordinate 3,375, forward strand.
GTATCATTATCCCTCTGTGCTTGTTGTCGCCCGATCGGTAACGATCCGATCTTTACTGCAGTAGTCTTTATCGCTCAGCCTTTCGCGTTATGGCGGACTTGCAGCCCGGCTTAGAAGTCTTTGCTTCATAGCACAGGGAAAGTATCTGTAAGATGTTTCTTCAGTTGTCAAGGTGCTTAAGGTTTTTTCCCTCTCACTTGTTAACTGGAGAAAAATCGTCAAAAATGTCAGGTCGAAAATGAAAAAAGTTTTAAAAAATTTTCAAAACTTGAGATGTGCGTACTTTTGTACAGTGGTTTATAGCAAAATTAGTATGTAAGCAGGATAGAAGAGATCTAAAAGGAGCCGGAAATGAAAATCATACTTGGATTGATCTTAATAATGTGGCTTGGAAAACTTCTGTTTGGATCCACAAATAGTGGATATGAAGAGAAATACTACGTAGACCTGCACGAAGAGTTTTACGGCAAGAGGCCAAATCACAAGCTTACAGAGGATGAGAAGCTCGAACTTGAAGAGCTTGATGAAGATGAGTGGGAAGATGATGAATGGTAGGATCCATAAAAGGACACTTGCCATATATAATTCTTATAATCACAGTATAAGAAGGTCTTTACAGAGCCTATAAAAGGACTCAAAAAGCAAACGAACTGCGATTATTGAAATCGCAGTTCGAGTGTTTATAAGTTGGTGGATCATCAGGGACTCGAACCCTGGGCACCCTGATTAAGAGTCAGGTGCTCTACCAACTGAGCTAATGATCCATGGCGTTAGTGCTGTTGGTCTTGCAAAACGCAAGAAGTATATTAGCACTAGTTGCAGTAAGTGTCAAGCATATTTTTTAATAAAAAATAGTGTTTTCTTCCGGGCGTGCTCCCTGTGCTAATCGTGCCTATTTACCAACAGTTGCCCGTATTCCGCTGCCTGGCTGTTTGTGCTATAATTATCACAATAATTGTTTTTAGTCGGACCGGCGGAAATGAAGAAATTCAAGCTTTCATCCATACATCTGATACCGCTTAGCTTTCTTGCGGCTATACTGATAGGCAGCGTTCTTCTGGCGTTGCCTGTTTCTTCCGCCTCCGGCAGCTGGACTCCCTATGCAGACGCGCTGTTTACAGCCACTACCTCCGTTTGCGTAACGGGTCTGGTAGTGGTGGACACCTACCTTTACTGGAGCACTTTCGGCCAAGCCGTGATCCTTTTGCTTATCCAGATAGGCGGGCTGGGGGTCATAACAGTCGTTGCTACGCTGATGCTTGTGGCCAACAAGAAGTTCTCCTTAAGCTCCAGGCTCACCCTGCGCGATGCCCTCAATCTCGACAGCATATCCGGGCTGCTAGGCTTTCTTTCGCGCATAATACGCGGCACCCTTATAGTTGAAATAATAGGCGCTCTGTTGTATATGCCGGCGTTTATCCCTGTGTTTGGAACGGGGCGCGGCATCTGGGTGTCTGTGTTCAACGCTGTTTCTGCATTCTGCAACGCAGGCATTGACATACTGGGGCCGGACAGCCTGGCTCCTTACCGCACGCAGCCGCTGGTAATGATAGTTACCATGATGCTTATAATCGTGGGCGGCATAGGCTACGTTGTGTGGCTGGATCTTTCCCGCAAGACCGTCTTTGGAATCAAGCGCTCCTTTAACGTAAAGCAGATCGCAAAGCGCCTTTCCGAGCACACCAAGCTGGTGCTTGCTATTACGGCTGCTCTTATACTCTCCGGCGCCGTGCTGGTGTTTATGGCAGAGCATCTCAATCCGGACACCATAGGCGGCATGCCGCTCTCAATGAAGATACTCAACAGCCTGTTCGAATCCGTAACCTTCCGGACCGCCGGGTTTGCAACGTTTTCGCAGAAAGGCATTACGGATGTTACCTGCGTGGCGGCCTACCTGCTGATGTTTATCGGCGGCTCTCCTATAGGCACGGCCGGCGGGGTCAAGACCACGACCTTCTATTTTTACCTGCTGAATATAAGCTCGTACGTAAAGGGAAAGCACAACGCAAAGGTGTTCAACCGCAGCGTAAGCAGCGAGCAGCTGAAGAAAGCCTCGGTGATAGTCGAGGTCAGCATGATCACCGTGCTCATCCTTACGCTCTTGCTTATAGCCACCAACCCCCTGGATTTTAAAGACGGGCTCTTTGAAATAATGAGCGCCTGCGCAACGGTAGGGCTCACAAGGGATGTAACATCAACGCTCAACCTGGCGGGGAAGCTGATCGTGACTCTGGCCATGTATCTGGGGCGCATAGGGCCTATATCCATGGCTATATTCCTGGCCAGGGGAAAGGGCCCCAAGGAGCCGGAGGCCCACTACGCAGACGGTAATTTCTATATTGGATAAAGGAGATTCTTATGGCTAAATCTATTGCAGTCCTTGGACTTGGAAAGTTTGGGTCCAGCCTAAAGACGAGACTCTTGTGAACGAGATGGCGGACCACTGCTCGGCTGCCGTGTGTGCTGATGTGTCCAACGAGGAGACCCTTATATCCCTGGGGCTCAAGGACATGGACATAGTAGTGGTTGCCATGGCCCAGAACCTGGAGGCAAGCATACTTGCTGTGGCTGTGGCCAAGGACCTTGGCGTGCCGGACATAGTGGCCAAGAGCTCCTCCAAAAGGATGTCTTCCATACTGCAGAGGGTAGGCGCCAACAGGGTGTTCATACCGGAGGAGTATGCAGGCGTGCGCTCCGCTACCATACTGTTTTCGGAGACGGTCCTGGACTACTTCCAGCTTGGAAACAGCCTCTGCATGATAGAAATGGTGCCCTTAAAGGAGTGGGTGGGCAAGACCCTTACGGAGCTGAACCTGCGGATACGGGAAAACATAAACGTTGTTGCCAGAAGGGACGCAAGCAACAGCTGGATGCTGATAGACCCCGGCAAGCCTCTGGAAGACAAGAGCAAGCTCCTTGTTGTTATGGAGCAGAAGACTCTGGACGAGCTTATCCTGAAAGATAAGGCCTGATTTTCGCCGCATTTTAATTACTCTTAGTTGTTTACGCATTCTCCTTTTGATATAATTACTAAACAATCGAAAGGAGTTTTTTGCTATGACCAGACCATTTCCAACTGACGAACAGATAAATGCTATAAACGAGGCTGTGGCGCCGGACGCGCTGGAGCATATGGCTCTTAGCGGCATGTTCTGCCAGGAGATCAGCACCGGGGGCAAGACTGCGCAGATGCTTGTCTACCTGCCTGAGAAACTGCCTCACGGGTGCTGCTCTGTATTCGTGCTGATGCCTGCGGGCTGCGGCGCGGAGGCCTTCCTTGAAAAGGCAGGGTGGACAGCTCTTGCGGACAGGGAGAAGTTTGCGGTACTTGGGCTGGAGCTTCCGGAAGGCGCAGAAGATGCCCTGGAGCTTGCCACTGCGGCCAGGGATACCATGCTGGACAGAAAGTACTACAACCTTGGAAAGACCCTGGTCTATGTAGCGGCTTACGGCGCGGCAGCCAAGACAGCAGAGCAGCTGATACTCAAGTCTCCGTCCAAGCTGGCTGGCCTTGCTGTGATGGGGCAGGGCGGCTGCAGTGCTGCGGAGCTGCGGGCTCTTGGCAAGGCGCCGTCGCTCGTAAAGAGCATAAAAATGTCCGAAGTGGCCTGCCCTCTATGCATCTTTACGGATAAGCTCAGCGCGCAGAACCGCGCAGCCATTAATTTCTTTATAAAGACCAACAAGCTGGAAAGATCGCCCTACCGCAGGGACGGCATGCGCTACTACATGCCGGACCGCGTCTTTGACGACAACTGGGTGAACAGCGAGAACACCGCCCCTGTTGCCGTTATGGTAAAAAAGGACCTGGATGTCTGCAGTCCGCAGGTAACAGAACGCGCGTGGGCAGAGCTGAGCAAGTACTTCCGCCCGCTGGACTACCGCAACACATCTACTCATCCGAGGCGCACGCCATCGCAATGGGGTCTTAAGCGCCGTGAGATGGCCGTAGATGGCTGGAAACGCAGCTGGGAGGAGTTTATACCGGCCGGCTACAAAAAGAGCCGCAGCAGGCGTTTTCCGCTTGTTATAGACCTTCACGGAGGCTCCGGCACGCCGAGCCTGGAGCTTGGCCAGGGCAGCTGGGTGCGCACCGCTAAGGCAAGGGATCTGTTCCTTGCAGTGCCGCACGGATCGCTTAGGCTCTTTACCAACGGAACGCTTACGCACCCCGCCTGGAACGCCAACGGCAAGAGCTCCAAACAAGATGATATCAAGTTCATAAAGCTCCTGATAGAGGACATGTGCAGCAGGTTCCCCATAGACAGGACCAGGATATATATAACAGGCCACTCCATGGGCTCCGCCATGACCCAGCAGCTGATCCTGGAAATGCCGGAAGTCTTTGCTGCAGCGGCAAGCAACGGCGGCGTAATAAGGCCGGGCTTTTTCGGAGGCTTTGCGCGCGGAGAGGGTAAGACTGCCAAGATACCAGTCATTATCCAGCTTGGCCAGTTCGACCGCGGAGGCGGAACATTCAAGGAGAACCCGGATGCGCTCAAGACCGTAGAATACTGGATAAAGCGCAACGATGCCGGAAACGTAAACAAACCCGCGGAGTACGTAAACGGCCCGTTCCGCCACAAGGTCTACCACAACGCGGAAGGCGTGCCCATGGTGCACTTCATAACCACCACGGATAAGGACCACCTGGTAACTCCGCAGGACGCGCTGATGTACTACGACGAGTTCCTGAGCAAATACAGCCGCCAGCCGGACGGCACAGTCTGCTACATGGGAACCCCGGTAAAATAGAATACAGCCCAAAAGAAAAACCTATGCCTTGGCATAGGTTTTTCCTATGGTGCCATTGAGTTTTCGACGGGCCGCTTGCAATCCATTTGTGGTATTATTTGCATATCCCATAGTATCAAAGGAGATTTTGTTTTAAAGGAGATCTATCATGAAAAAGGCAATCGCACTTCTGCTTGCTCTTGTTATGTGCTTCGGTCTTGCTGCATGCGGCGGAAGCTCCAACAATGGCGGCTCCAACAACAACAACTCTGCTGCAGTAAAGGAATGGCCGTTCACTGACAACGACATTACCGTTTACACCAGAAACAGCGCAGGCGGCGCTCCGTTCCTTGGTCAGCAGTACTTCCTTGACGTCGTATTCAAGGACACAAAGGATGCATCCTACCTTCTCGTAGATGACGCTACATCCGGCGGCGCTGTATGCGTAGACAAGACCTATGCTGCAGGCGGAGACGGCTACACATTCTACGTTGCAGGAAGCGAAGTAGTTATCGGAGATATCCTCGGTACCTTCGATCACTCCATGAAGAAGGATTTCATCGCTCTCGGCGCACTTCCTTCCAATGGTGCTCCTAACTACCTCTGCATTTCCAAGAAGACTCTTCCTGATGTCAAGACATTCCAGGATTTCGTTGACTGGTGCAAGGCTCACCCCGGTGAGTTCCGTCTCGGTTACGGCCCCAACGCTATCGGTGAAGTTATCTGCAAGCTCATAATGGACCACTACGGACTGGATGTTAAGTGGGTCATCTCCGAAGGTAACGACAACACTACCAACATCATGGGCGGAATAATCGATGGTTATCTCTTCAACCAGACCAAGACCCTCAGCCTCATGCAGGATACCGTTACACCGGTACTCGCTGCTTCCACACTGCCTGTAAACAAGGCAGAGCTCAAGGGCGTTCCTAACTATACCGACCTCGGTATCGGAGAGCTCTTCGTTCCTACCGGAATGTACCTCATCGCTAAGAACGACATGGATCCGGAACTTGCAAAGGCTATCAACGCTAAGCTCAGAGCTGCTGCTGAAAAGGTCAAGGCCAAGGATTCCGACGAGACCGTTCAGATCCTTGTAAAGCACATGACTACCCAGGAGCAGGTCGTAGAACCAAAGACTCTCGAGGAGTGCCAGGCTGATATCGATGCTCTCTACAAGGCAATAGACGCTGTACTCGGAAAGAAGTAATTAGTTAAAAATCTGCGGTCCACTCCGGGGTGTTTGCCCTGGGGTGGACTTTTACCCTTAAAGGAGTTTTTCTATGAAAAAACTGTCCAAGGACAGGCTGCTTGGCATAATCTGCCTGCTTCTTACAGCCTTTATAGTCTGGCAGACCCGCCAGATCCCTATCAGATCTGAGCAGTTTGCAACTGTCGGGCCGCGGACCTTCCCGATGATCGCAGCTGTTCTGTTTGCGATCTGCGGCATTTATTTCATCATCAAAAAGCCGGAAGGCCCTGATAAGGTCTACATGACCAAAAAAGAGTTCGGAAGGGCACTCATTATGTGGGGCGCTTACCTCCTTTACCTTGCTCTGCTCTATTTCTTCGGAATGAAGATAGCAGCTCCTATAGCAGTCTTTGTTATGGCTCTGCTCTTCGGAAGAGGAAAGATCAAGTGGTGGCAGGCTCTGCTCTACGGTCTTATATTTGGTGTGTGCTTCTACCTTCTGTACGTTTACGCATTCAAGGTAAGGGTACCGCGCGGTATCATTAAACTGTTCTAAGGGAGGAAAAATACATGTCTGAAGCAATGGCAATAGCATTTGCCAAGGTATTTTCACCCCTTGGTCTTATATACGTAATAGGCGGCGGCGTGCTGGGTATGATCCTGGGCGCTATCCCGGGAATGTCCGGCGGTACAGCCTCCATAATCATCCTTCCTCTTGTTTACAAGATGGACCCGGGCCTTGCACTGGCTCTGCTGTCCGCAATATATATCGGTTCCACATCCGGCGGCTGCATAGGTTCCATACTGCTCGGTATACCGGGCACAGGTTCCTCCATACCAACGGCCTGGGAAGGCTTCCCGATGTCAAAACGCGGAGAGGCCGTAAGAGCTCTGTCCATAGCAGTAGTATGTAACTTTATCGGTACCCTGCCGGGCCTGATAATAGCCATGCTGGTCTCCCAGCCTCTGGCTGCCATAGCTGTTCAGATGGGTCAGTGGGAGTACTTCTCCCTCCTGCTCCTGGCAGTTACAATGGTAGTTGCGCTGGCCAAGGATAACCTCGGAAAGGGTTTCGTATCAGTAGCGCTGGCTCTGATCATCTCGTGCGTGGGAACTTCCCCGATAGACGGCGCTGCAAGGTTTACCTTCGGAAACGTCTACCTGCGCGGAGGCATATCCATGATAGTCATCCTGCTTGGTATAAACGCAGGACGCATGATAATCGAAGCCTATGCAAAGAACAAAGTAATAGACGCTTCGGTGGCAGGCAAAGTGTCGAGGTTCAAATTCCCGAAAGAAGACCTTGCCCGCAACAAGCTCAATATTGTCCGTTCGTTCCTGATCGGTGTAATTACAGGCTTCCTGCCCGGTCTTGGCGGCGGCGTTGCATCCATGGTCTGCTACGCTATGGAGAAGAACAGCTCCAAGCACCCCGAGACCTTCGGCCACGGCGAGCCTGACGGAATCATTGCTAACGAAGTAACCAACAACGCAGTTATAGGCGGAGCATTCATTCCTCTGGTAGCTATGGGTATCCCGGGCTCCGGAGCTATGATATACTTCATCACAGCGCTCTCTATCCACGGCATAGGCGTAGGCCCCATGCTGTTCAGAGAGCATCCGGATGTCGTATACCTGCTCTACATCTCCAGCATCCTTGCAGCTATAGCAATACTTCTGGCTCAGACCCTTGGTATGCCGCTGTTCCCGATGCTGCTCAAGGTGCCGGCTCACTACCTGTATCCTGCAATCATAGCGGTTGCATTCATAGGTTCCTTCCTTAACGTAGGCAACCTTTCCGGTATAGTTATGAGCCTTGCTTTCTGCCTGCTGGGCATGGGCATGAAGTACTTTGAGATCCCGGAAGGTCCATTCATGATGACGTACATCCTGGCCAACTCCATGGAGACCAAGCTGCGTCAGGGACTGGTCAACGGATACAACGGATTCTGGGACTTCCTTACAAGGCCTATCTCCTGCGCGTTCCTTGTACTTGCTCTTATAAGCCTTCTCTACAACCTCTTCGGAGATAAGATCAAGGCTAAGCTCAGCAAGAAGAGCGCAAACTAAACGGAGGTCAAAATGCAGAAATCTATTACACTTAAAGACGGTGTTACTCTTGCGTATAACGAGTTTGGCAGCGGGGACAGATACCTTCTGACCTGCCAGCAGTTCCACAGCAGCTACATTGCTTACGCCAAGGACCTTGCTGAGCGCCACAACTTCCACGTTTTCCAGATCCAGATCCGCGGCTACGGACTTTCCGCTTCCGAGGCTACAAAGCAGTACGGCGGCAAGTGGTACGATGTCTGGGCTCAGGATGCCTGCGATTTTGCAGACGCCATGGGCATAGACAAGTTCTTCTACTGCGGAAGTTCCCACGGTTCCGGCATCGGCTGGCACATCTGCAGGCTGCACCCGGAAAGGCTCAGAGGCTTCTTTGCAGGAGTCCCCGGACCTCATCCCAAGGACGGCAAAGAGACCGGCGAGGCCCGCATGATGACTATAAACGCAGCTGCTAGCCCCGAGACCTGGCTGCCCTACGCCAAGGAAAAGGCGCAGAAGCAGTGCAAGATCTTCTACTACATGGCAGAGCACGGCCTTGCAACAAAGGAGCAGGCTGATCTTGCCGCAGAAGAAGTTATGGAATTCTGGGTCAACATGAAGCCGGAAACAGCAAAGCTTGATTCCAAGAAGCCTTTCTCCGACTGCCCCACAGAAGAGGCTCTTATCGCAGAGCTCAGGAAGATAGAAGTTCCCGTGCTTATCATAGGCGGCATGCAGGATCCTATCAGCACCATAGAGACCATGGTGCGTTCCTGCAAGGCTGTTAAGCACAGCCAGATGCTGATCTTCGAGGACGGCACACACAGCGTTCCTCTGGAGCACCGCATAGAGGTTGCAGATTACATCGATATATTCTGCAGAGAGCGCGGACTTTATTGATCAAAACGCATAAAAAGCGCACTTTCGGGTGCGCTTTTTTTAAGGAAGGGTATAAATTTGATGACTAACGATCTGACAGTAAAAACAAGAAAGGGCGTGCTGCACGGCAAGGCCCAGGGCAACGGAACGCTGGCGTTCCTTGGCATTCCTTTTGCACAGCTTCCTGTAGGAAAGCAGCGCTGGAGGGAGCCCCTTGAGCTTCCGGACAGCAGCGCGGATATAGACTGCACGGCTTTCGGCCCCATACCTATCCAGACGGAGAACGACGACCGCTACCGCGGCCTTCCCAAAAGCGAGGACTGCCTGTACCTGAACGTATTTACCGCTGACCTGCAGCACAAGAACAGGCCGGTGCTGGTCTGGGCTTACGGCGGCGCCTACGTAAAGGGCGGCACATCTTACCAGGGCTTCAACGGGGACCTTATGGTTGCCGAGAACCCGGACATAGTCCTTGTAACTGTAAACTACAGGCTTGGCGTGTTCGGCTCCATGAACCTCTCCAAGCTGGACAAAACAGGCGAGTACAAGTACAGCAATAACCTCTCCAGGCTGGATCTGCACGCGGCGCTCAAGTGGGTCAACGAGAACATAGCAGCCTTTGGCGGAGACCCGGACAACGTAACGGTCTGGGGACATTCCGCAGGCTCCAGCAACATATCGGCTCAGCTGATGATGGACGGCCCAAGGTACTTCAATAAGGCCATAATGCACTCATCGTTTGCTGCTGATGTAGGCATAACCAGCTGGGAGACCAGCCTGGGAAGCTCGGATGTATTCTTTAAGCTCCTGGGGGATCCGACCCTGGAAGAGCTCCTGGCGGTCAGCTCCGAGGATATCTTTGCGGCCCAGGAAAAGCTGCTCAAGTCTGATTTCTTTGACACGGAGCGCAAGCCGCTGTCTGTAGTTACGGACGATATAGTGATCCCGAAGGACGGTTTTGAGCGCCTGGCATCCGGCTGTGCAAAGGACATAGACATCATAGCAGG
>CADALS010000073.1 GCA_902788795.1 uncultured Eubacteriales bacterium
CGAGACCGCCGGAAGTATTTCCTGCGCATACTTATCCTGGGCCTGCTGTGCCAGATCGTCTATACAGTGGTGGACCATCAGCTCTACCTTGGGATACTCATCACCTTCTCCATCTCTATCCTGCTGATGGCTGCGCTGGATAAAGTCAAGACCGCCCAGAGCGATGAGAAACGCAAACACGCCATTGCAGTATTCTGCGCAGGCGTGCTCTGCTCCTTTGTTCTGACTTGTTTTGTTACTGTAGACTACGGCTTTTTCGGAATTATGCTGCCGGTCTGCGCTTACGCCTTCGACGACCGCTGGAAGCGCCTGGCCTTATTCACGGCCTGCCTTATTGCCCTGGCTATAGCCATGGCCAAAGCTCTGCCGGTCCAGTACTGGTCCCTTGCTGCGGTGCCTCTCCTTGCCCTCTACAACGGCGAGCCCGGCCGCATCCGCCTTAAATACTTCTTCTACATTTTCTATCCCCTGCACCTGGCAATACTGTACGGAATATCAATGCTGATGGGCTGACCGCCGAAATTGATCACAAGATATGCTCTGTAAAGCATCAGTGCCAGCAGAATACAAACAAGGATAACTGCTGCACAGATCCAGGCATTTTTGCGCTGCGTTTCCCTGCTTTTTCCGTCAAAGTACTTTTCATTTACTGTATTGCCCACAGCAAATACAAGCGCCGCCGGCACCACGGCGCCAACGATACCCGTGATCACAAGGCCGAGATCCTTCTGCATAGATACAACGCTCTCGATAATGCCAACTGGGATCATTGCAAGTATGTAATACATCTGCCGGTATCCGCTCAGGAGCCAAAAGAATGCCGCTATCAGGCAGCAGACCGGCCAAACAAGTGTTATGCTGAGAACACTGAATGCAAAGGCTTCTCCGGGATCCCCATAGACCCACCAGAGCCGTATTCCGACGATCCCAAGTACCAGGATCAAAGCCGAGATCGCTGCAAATATGGAAGATCTTTTCATGGCGTCAACCTCCTTGTGTACCATTCGGTTACACATCGCGATGCCATAAAAGCACACCGCTTATACTTTGCTGATAAGGCTCCAAATACTCCACCTGAATCTCAGCGTCCTTGCTAAAGGGCTTTCCATCGACCTCTATTAACGCCAGCCAGCTGTCCAGAGCATCATCTGCAGGCGGATACAGGTACTTTATGACTACCATATCGGAATCACCACTTTGGACACTTACGACCTCATGGTGAAGCTGATGACCAGAAGTGCTGTATTCAATTATAGGGACAGCCAGAAGCTGATGCGTATCGAACCAGCTGCTTTCATAGCCGGCAAACAGATCAGTGATATCTGTCTGCAGCCTGTCCTGAAGCGATCTGACATCCCCGGCCGAGTCCACAAGGTATACATCCGGAAGGCCTGAAGATCTCCAGCCGCTGTGATGCAGGTTCACATGCAGCATATTTGCTTTAAATGGTACGTTTTGCGCAGCGCGCTGCGGATCAGCTGCCCATTTGTTTATAATATTTACTTCAAATACCGTATCTTTATCAAATACCCGTTCAGTTTCGATAAAAATATGCCAGCTGTCTTCTGAAAGTTCCGGAGTATCAAATCTGGTTATATCGATCTTACACTGATTGCCGTTAAAAAGCAGTTTGTCATCATTAAGAAGTACCGAAGCAACACCCTCCGAACGATATACAGAAACAATTACGAGTTGATGGCCGGAAAACCACTCATCGGTATACTGCGCATGAAGGTCGTCTGGTTTTATACAATAATGATCGACTATATGGTATTTTTCAGGGTCAAAATCTGCCGAGCCAGAGACATCATATGCTTTTATCGTCTGATGGAAATACGCTTCATTTGCCTTGTAAAAAGAATCCAGTTCTGATGCACTACTGACTAAGCAGGCTGAAGAATCGGATCCGTGCCCCACAAAGGTAAACGTGGAATAATACTTAGCGACTGAAGGGATATCCTGCACAGCAGGTATATTTTCCGCAAAGTTCGCTGGAGCTGCAGCAACCTTTGTCTCCTGGCTGCCCTGCACACTAAGCAGACCACAGGCATTCAGCATTGCAGCTGTAGTCACAATAAGCAGTATAATAACCAGCTTTTTCATATCTACTCCTCCCCCCCCCTTCTGATTCAACCTCTGATCACCAAAGAGCTATTCCCAAGTATTCAACGTTAAAAGATCGCACTTTGCTTTATATATACTATCTCTATTGGAAATAATGGAAATACACTCCTGCAATCTGACTGCATCCGGAATTATTTGCATCTGTATGCTTTTTATAAAAGCTGTAGTCGCTCATTTCTTTCAAATCGATACTGAATTTGCAATCCAAGGGAAACGTCCCTTTGTCCACCTCAATCAGTATATGCCAGCTGTCCTCCTTCGCATCTATAGGTATTATTTTGTTAATGCTGATTCTGCACTCATCTCCTTGTTTTATTACCGACACAACCTTATGATGTACTTGTGGACCTGAAGTCTCACCTTCTTGAATAGCAACAATTACCAGCTGGTGCTCTGCAAACCAATCCTCAGAATAAAGGTCCCGTAAACCGGATGATTCGATCTCCAGATAAAGCTCCTTAGCATCACTGCAATACTTTTCAAGCCCTGACTTATCGGACACAACAGAAACCGCCTGCCAAATATGCGCTCCCTTTGGACTTCCTGTCCTGATATATCTAGCGCTAAACTGAATTTCAACCTGTTGCATTTCATCATTTGCTTTTATCTGTCCACTATCCATATTATACGATTTGTTCCTTGATGACGCAGCTTGCTCCTTGTTTAATACACAGGAAACAACTATAAACAACAATAGGAAACCCAGCGCAAAGGAGATAACAATAACCCAGTTTATTTTATTTTTCATGCCTTCACTCCATTATTATGGTTCTCACACCAACCCTGTTTTTTGTATCTATCTTTATGCTCTACCAGATGATTTCTGTACGTTTTATACTTTCTGCTATTTTGATCATGACATCCCGTTCCAGTAATCCATTCAGCTCGAAAACCAACCCATTAGATTCATCTACAATTATAAGATCCGCTCCTGGAACTTTTTCACTTGCGGGATAGAAATAAGCCTCGTTATTGTTGATCCAAAGGTGCTCTGATTGAATAGTGTCCCCCAATCTGTCTACCATGATCCCGTCTAATTCTTCAAGGGCACAACATGTATAAATAAATCCATTACCACTGTTATCGTAATATACATTGCTCAGCATGGGATAAACGTTTTCTCGTCCTTCTTCGCTTATTACATACCCCTCCGGCAACCAGGTCGGCTCGTACTTGGGCAGGCGGAAGCTTATGCGCTCTATGCACTGCGCCAGGTCGGCTTTGCTAAGGGAGCTGTCGACAAAGAACACCAGATGCCGCTGATGGTCATACCAGAAGGCCTGGCCCAGGCTGCCTGCATCCTTATAGTACTTTTCCATGATGCCCTGTTTTATTAAAAGCTCCGCTCCGATGCGCTGTGTTTCTATCTCCTTTATCATTGCATCGGTTGCTGCGCTGTATTCAAATCGTATAAAATCGTCCGTTTCGGCATTGTTATAAAGCTTAAGGGTATAATTATCCTTATGCACGGTTTGGACGCGCTCAAAGCCGTCTGGGAGGCTTCCGGGGTCACAAATAATGTTTGTATGATCTTCCTTGTTATGAAGGAATCTATACTCCACTATAGTGTTCCGAACCTCTGCAAACCAATTGAGAATTGCCGCTCTTGCTTCTGCGCTGAACGCTGTTACCATGCCAAAAGACAGCAGCAAAACAACAACGGCCGCTGCTGCGTGCCTCCACAGACGCTGCCTGTTTCTTTTGCGCGCGGCAGCAGAAAAGAGACTGCGCATGCGGGCTTCGTGACGCTCGGAAAAGACATGCAAAGGCTGATCCGCAGACAGCTCCGCTTCCCCTGCTGCCAGATAGATCCTTAGCGCTTCCTTTAGCTGTTCATCTGTAAAATTTGCGGATCTCACCTGTCTGTGTCCTCCTGCAGCATTGCCTTAAGCAAGGCTTTTGCCTTCTTTATCCGTTTCTGAACGCTGTCCTGCTTTATTCCGTACATCTGCGCTATCTCGGCAGTCGTATACCCTTCCGCTACGTGTTTTATAAGCGTATTCCTGAGATGATCCGGCAGCTTTGCTATGGCTTCCGCAAGGGCAAGCAGATCCGTATGTTCCGAGATCTGATCTGGGCTGTTTTTATCAGCTTGCAGATCCGACCCCGCGGGCTTCCTGCTGTTTTTTCTGCATATATCGACTGCCCTTCTTTTGACTATCGTTACCAGCAGGGCATATGCACCTTTATCGTTCTCCGGCCAGCGCCTGAGCCTGATAAAGCTTTCAAAAGCATCTCCGACAGCATCTTCTGCATCGTATTCGTTGTGAAGTATGCTGTTCGCAGCACAAAATAACTGCTGCCTGTACGTTCTGTAAAGCAGAGCCGCTCTGTCTGCCGCTTCCGGCTCTTCTATTGTCAAAAGAAAGAGCGCTATCATTTGATCATCTTTAAGACTATAACGTTTTGCCCTGGCTCAATTATAGCCTTTATGATACAGTTTGTAAACAAAGCCTCCTTTTTGCGTTCCTACTATATATTCGTTTCAGAAGGACAAAAAAGGACAGGAACGGCGGTTTTTATCTGTGCATTTTTTGATGCTGATATCCAGTTGGGATCCCTGCGCCGTCGGAAATTCCGGATAATTACCCCTGCGCGATCGAAAATCTCGGATCACGACCCCTGTGTAATCAAAATATTTGACTTTTTGAGGAAAAATGCGATCCAAAGACAACAGGCTTTTATCGGGCCATGTTTTAATTTACCTAATTATGGTATCTGTGTTATATATTAGTCGAAAATCGCCCCTATTTAGGCAGATCCGAGGTCAAATAGCAGATAATCTGCGCTTCGGAGGACCGTGATCCCCAAAATGGCAAATATTACTATTCCTTATTCATGCACGATTGCCATTTTATAGCAAAAGTGTTGTCTCTGGACCCCTTTTTTAGGTCAAAAAGTCCAACTTTTCGGTTACACAGTAGTGTCACATTTTTGTCATCATTCCACTAGAAGCTGGAAGCTTGCGCTCTGCAGCTTTTTACCCAAAAGATCGACGGCCACTTGTGTTTTTTTGCAGTATTCACTTAAATAGGGCGGGACTAAACAGCCCCTCCCGTTTAACCTTTCCCGGCATCTTGATTAACATGCCCCAAAATGATATTATATTTTGTTAGTGAAAACAGCCTCCGGCGCGGCCGAAGAGGCTTAAAATACAACAGAAAGCAGTAGATCGATGAATAAAGATATCCAAACCCTGATCGCGTCAATAAAACCTCTGGATGCTGCCGCGGTAAAGGCGGCAAAAGAGCGTCAGGCTAAGCTGGCAAAGCCCCCCGGGTCCTTAGGACTGCTGGAGGACATGAGCGTGCAGCTTGCGGGGATCACCGGCAGAGTCAGAAACAGGATAGAGCACTGCCGCGTAGTCGTGTGCGCGGCGGATAACGGCATAATAGAAGAAGGCGTTTCCAGCGCCCCCAGAAGCGTTACCATGGCGCAGGCCGTCAACATGACCAGGCGCATTACAGGAATGTCCGCGCTGGCAAAGTACTTTGGGGACGATGTTGTGGTGGCGGACCTCGGAATAGCGGATCCCTACGACTGCCCGCAGATACTTCAGTACAAGCTGATGCCGGGCACACGCAACTTCCTTAAGGAAGACGCCATGGACCGCGAGACCGCGGAAAAGGCTATACTCATAGGCGCAGAGCTTGCAAAGGCTGCCAAAGCCGATGGCTGTGATGTTATAGGCCTCGGGGAGATGGGTATAGGCAACACATCGTCCAGCTCCGCTGTGCTCTCCGTCCTGACAGGCCTTAGCATAGAGGCTGTAACAGGGCGCGGCGGCGGGCTTACGGATGCGGCTTTCCTGCACAAGAAGGAAGTCCTGGAGCAGGCCATCGCCGCCAGAAGGCCGGACAAGGACGATGTCATAGACGTTATCGCAAAGGTCGGAGGCCTTGATATTGCAGCAATGTGCGGCGCATACCTCGGAGCTGCTGCCTGCAGGCTGCCCGTTGTTATAGACGGCTTCATCTCCGTGGTGGCTGCTCTGTGCGCAGCAAGGCTCTGCCCTGCCGCAGCGAAGTACATGTTCCCGTCGCACCAGAGCTTTGAGCCCGGTTACCTTAGGGCCATAGACGAGCTTGGACTTAAACCCTACCTGATGCTTGGCATGAGGCTCGGCGAAGGCTCCGGCTGCCCGCTGGCTTTCCAGATCCTTAAGGCATCCTGCGCGGTAATGAACGGCATGGCGCTGTTTGGGGAGGAGTCCGTTATAGACGACGACTACTTAGACGAGATACGCAAAGGCGACAGTTTCAGCGTTTAGGCGGGCTGGCGCAGTTATAAAGGCAAAACAATGACGATATTTATTTCCGGCGGCTGCAAGAACGGCAAGTCCTCCATAGCGGAATACTGCTGCGAGGCTCTTGCCAAAGGCGGGCCAAAATACTATATAGCAACGATGATAGCCTACGACAACGAGGACCGCGAGCGCATAAAGCGCCACGTGGCATCGCGCGCGGGGAAGAATTTCATCACCCTGGAGCAGCCAAAGGACCTGCTGGCTTGCCTTGAAAACAGCGACCCTTCCGAAGGCACCTACCTTCTGGACAGCGTTACGGCGCTGCTTATTAACGAGATGTATTCCCCGGACTGCCCGGAGGCAGACCACAAGGCCGGTGAGCGCACTGCAAAGGCCCTGGCGGAGTTTGCGAGGCGCGTTAAAAACGCTGTTTTCGTTAGCGATTACATCTATTCGGAAGGCGCCGAATACTCGGAATACACAGAAGAATACATGAAGGCTCTTGCCCTCTGCGACCGCGCCCTGGCTGCCGCCTGCGACTGCGTTGCGGAGATAAGCGGAGCGCTTCCTACCGTATATAAAGGAGAACTGCCCTTATGACACCGTTTTTTATGGCATGGTCCATGTTCTGCAGCATACCCTGCCCGGTAAAAAAGTGGGATCAGACCAAGACCCGCCAGATGCTTATGTGCCTGCCTTTCGTGGGCGCTCTGATAGGCGCTGTGTGGTTCGGGCTGTACAAGGCCTGCGGAGCTTTAAAGCTCGGCTGGGTAGGCCTGGCCTTTACCGCCGTGCTGCCCTGGATACTCACCGGGTTTATGCACCTGGATGGTTTCCTGGACTGCTCGGATGCGGTGCTCTCCTTCAGGGACCAGGACAGGCGCCTGGAAATACTCAAAGACTCCCACGTGGGCTCCTTTGCCGTTATCTGCATGGCTATACTCAGCATCTTTACGCTTACCGCGTGGCTGCAGGCGGGCTACGGCGTTGGGCCTGTAATGATCCTGATACCGCTGGTCTCCAGAACTGTTGTTGCGGCCTGCGTTATAGACTTTGCGCCGCTCAAGACCAGCTCTTACTCTAAAAACATGGACCACGAAAAGCACCCGGGCAGCGTAGCCTTTTGCGTGGGGCTTT
>CADALS010000074.1:0-1697 GCA_902788795.1 uncultured Eubacteriales bacterium
GCCTGCTGCAACGCCTGCGAGGTAGCGGCCTTCATAGATGCTGGGGAAGGCGTTGATGGTGTTGTCCAGCTTGTCCTTCCAGGAGCCTTCGTTGGTGAGGCCTGCGAATACGGTGTTGGGATACTCCGGAGCAACCTTGAGCATTGCAGGCTCCATGCCGTAGGAGTTAAGGAAGACTGCTATGCAGTTCTTTTCGCCTGCGAGCTCTTCGCAGTCGTCAGCTACGGGCTGGCCTTCCGGATGGTTGTAGGTGTAGACCCAGTTGATGTCGATGCCTTCTTTAGCGAGCTGAGCCTTGGCGGCGTCTGCTGCCATGTAGAAGTTTCTGTCGTAAGCTGCGTTCTCGTCTCCGATGCAGACCATGCCTACGTTGTAGGTCTTCTTTTCGGGAGCAGGAGCGCTGTTGCCATTGTTGGCAGGGGTGTTGTTTGAAGAGTTTCCGCCGCATGCAGCAAGTCCAAAGACCATAACGCATGCAAGAACAAGTGCAAGTACTTTCTTCATTGGTTTCTCCTTTTAATTGTCGAATTCTATTTTTCCATCCGCAAGGGACGTTATTACCGCAAGTGATTCTACCTTAAGGCCTTGTTTCCTGAGCTTTTCGGCTCCGCCCTGGTGCTTCTTTTCTATTACGGCGCCGAGGCCTACGCACTTGGCTCCTGCTTTTCTGCAGATCTCTGCCAGGCCGGAGGCTGCCTCTCCGTGGGCAAGGAAATCGTCTATAAGAAGGACCGTGTCGTCCGGCCCAAGGTAGTTCTGGTTTACTATAACGTGACTGACGGTGCCCTTGGTAAAGGACCTGACCTCTGCGCTGTAGACGCCGTCTGTCATGGTGTTTGGCGTGGTCTTTTTGGCAAAGACCAGGGGAAGATCTCCCATTGCGTGGGCTGTTGCATAAGCCATAGGGATGCCGGAAGCCTCTATGGTAAGGATCTTGTTTACGCCAAGGCCTGCAAACAGCCTTGCGAACTCCCTGCCTATCTCCGCCACCAGAGCCACATCTATCTGGTGATTGAGGAAGGAATCCACCTTAAGGATGTCCGTGCCTATGCACTTTCCGTCTTTTAATATCCTGTCTTTAAGTAACTGCATATACCCTCCCAAATACAGTTTAATTATACCCCCGAGCCGCGGATTGTTAAAGGCTTTAATAATCGGACAAGCATCGCGGACGGGCAAGATAAAAAGAAACGTTCGGATATGTCCGAACGTTCTTATAATTATGAGTTTGTACGGTTCCAGTTTTACCACATTACCGGGCTCTTGCCCATGGTCCCTAAAATGGCATTAGCCTTTGAAAAATGGCGGCATCCGAACCATCCGTTGTAAGCCGAAAGAGGGCTTGGGTGAGCCGCCTCCAGAACGCGGTGGCGGGTGTTGGTTATTAGCGCCTTTTTCTTCCTTGCGTAGCCTCCCCAGAGCAGGAAAACGACCGGGTCTTCCCTCTCGTTAAGCAGGCTTATAACGTGGTCCGTAAATGTCTCCCAGCCCTTGCCCGCGTGCGATCCTGCCTGGCCTTTGCGCACCGTAAGCACTGAGTTTAAAAGCAGCACGCCCTGCTTTGCCCAGTCTGTAAGGCAGCCTGTGCTGCGGGCCACGCCAAGATCGTCCCAAAGCTCTTTGTAGATGTTCTTGAGCGACGGTGGCAGCGGCGTGCCGTCCTGCACGGAAAAGCACAGCCCGTGAGCCTGCCCCGG
>CADALS010000074.1:1711-9206 GCA_902788795.1 uncultured Eubacteriales bacterium
CTGCCCCGGTTCGTGGTAGGGATCCTGCCCCAGTATGACCACCTTTACGTCCTCGTAAGGCGTATACCTGAGGGCGTTGAAGATATCGTACATGCCGGGGTAAATGGTGTACTGCGAGTATTCTTTTTTCAGGAACTCCCTCAGCTGCAGGTAGTAGTCCTTGCGGAACTCATCTGCCAGCAGGGCGTCCCATGAATTATCAAGCTTTACCATTTTTATTAGCTTCTGCAGCTTCCATTTCCTTGGCTATCTGCTCCCCGAGGGCTTCTGCAGTGAAGGTGTTGCTTTTGTCCAGCTGCACCCAGACATCTTTGGCGGCTGGATCTACTGCGTCTGCAACTTCCTCTGCCACGTCTGCTGCCTTGCTGGCTATTGCGTTTTCTGCTTCTGCGTGAGCGGCGTCTGCGTCCGGGCCTATGGCTTCGGCTGCCTTCATAGCCTTTGTAAAGGATGCCATGGACTGCTCCCAGCGGTTATCCTCTGCGGCTTTTTTAGCTTCCTGCTCTATGGACCTTGCGGCATCGTCCATCCTGCCGGCTGCTGCGGCCAGCTTTTCCACTGCGGCTCCGGCCTTGTCTTTTACCGCATCCGCAAAGTCTTCCACCTTGTCCGCGGCGGCTTCTGCAAAGTCTTCTACCTTATCCTTTACGGCGTCCGCAAATTCCTCTGCTTTGTCTGCGGCAGCGTCCAGAACGCCGGCAGCCTTGTTTTCCGGCTCGTCCTCGTCTGCGGCAGTTGCTGCGTCTACATCGTCGTACTCTTCGTCCGGAGCGTCAGGCTCGTCCTCCGCGCCTATAGCCTCCTCGCCGAATATGAAGCGCCTGATGTCCTCCATAACGGTCTCCTTGCCGAACTCGTTGAGTATCTCGTGGCGCATGTCCTCGTAGAGTATGAGAGAAACATCGTCGCAGCCTGCCTCCTGGAGCTTTTCGGCAACCTCTGCGGGGCCGTCTCCGTAGGAACCTACAGGGTCCTCCCTGCCGGATACCAGCAGCAGCGGCAGATCCTTGGGAACCAGCTTGTAGCACTGATCAGAGCTTACGTAGCCTATAACATTGAACAGATCCGCGTAGCCGGCGGTGGTGAATGTAAATCCGCAGGCCGGGTCCGCTATGTACTTGTCTACTATCTCGTTATCCCTGGTGAGCCAGTCGTAGTTTGTCCTCTGGGGCTTTATCCTCTTGTTGTAGGAGCCGAAAGCCGCGCCGGTTATGAGCTTGGAAAGGTGCCTGCTGCCCTTGAATGCCCTGATGACTTTTACCAGGAACTTAGCTACACCAAGAGCCTTGTTGGTGCCGGCGGTGCCCATGATTATGGCTCCGTCCACGCCGTTTCCGTACATGGCCAGCCATGCCCTGGTTATGAAGGAGCCCATGGAGTGTCCGAGTATAAAGTACGGGGTGTCCATGTACTGGACCTTTATCATTCCGTGGAGCTGTTCAACGTCCTGGACCATGTATTTCCAGCCATTTTCCTCTCCGAAATAGCCCCAGTCCTCCGGCTTTGCGCTGTTGCCGTGGCCTATGTGATCGTTGCCGCAGACCAGCACGCCGTACTGGTTGAGGTACTCTGCCAGCGGGGCGTAGCGGCTTATGTGCTCTGCCATTCCGTGCACCAGCTGAAGCACAGCAACGGGTTGTCCTTCCGGCTCCCAGACGTAGTAATGAACTGTGCTCTTACCGTCTTTACTTAAAAATGTTTTCTCAGTCATGGCTTAAAAACCTCCGGTCCAGCCTACTTTATCTTAAGTATTTTCTTCAGGTACTGACCTGTATATGACTGTTTTACCTGCGCCACCTCTTCCGGGGTGCCCTGAGCAATTATGGTGCCTCCGCGCTCTCCGCCGTCCGGCCCCAGGTCTATTATGTGGTCCGCGCACTTTATGACGTCCAGGTTGTGCTCTATTACAAGCACGGAATTGCCTGCGTCCACCAGGGCCTGAAGCACGTCCACCAGCTTGTCCACGTCCGCAAAGTGCAGACCTGTGGTGGGCTCGTCCAGAATGTAGAGGGTCTTACCTGTACTGCGCTTGGAGAGCTCAGTTGCAAGCTTTATGCGCTGTGCCTCGCCTCCGGAGAGCTGGGTGCTGGGCTGCCCAAGCTTTATGTAGCCCAGGCCTACCTGGTGCAGTGTCCTTATGTAGCGGTCTATGGCCGGGATGTTCGCGAAGAAATCCAGGGCCTCATCCACGCTCATGTCCAGGACGTCGTAGATGTTCTTGCCTTTGTATTTTACCTCCAGAGTCTCGCGGTTGTAGCGCCTGCCGTGGCAGACCTCGCAGGGGATGTAGACATCTGGAAGGAAATTCATTTCTATCTTTATTATACCATCTCCGCTGCAGGCTTCGCAACGGCCGCCTTTAACGTTGAAGCTGAAACGGCCCTGGTCGAAACCGCGCATCTTGGCGTCGTTGGTCTGCGCAAAGAGCTGGCGTATATTGGTGAACACGCCTGTGTAGGTGGCCGGGTTGCTCCTGGGGGTGCGGCCTATGGGGCTCTGGTCTATGTTTATGACCTTGTCAATGTTCTCTATGCCCTCTATTGCCGCGTGCTTTCCGGGGCGGTCCTTGGAGCGGTACATCTGCTGAGCCAGGCTCTTGTAAAGTATGTCGTTTATAAGGCTGCTCTTGCCCGATCCGGACACGCCTGTTACGCACACGAACTCTCCCAGCGGGAACTGCACGTCTATATTCTTGAGGTTGTTCTCCTGGGCGCCTCTTACTGTAAGGAACTTGCCGTTGCCGCTGCGCCTTATCTCCGGCAGCTTTATCTGCTTCTTGCCGGAAAGGTACTGGCCGGTTATGGACTCCGGGCAGTTCTTGATGTCCTCCAGGCTGCCCTGGGCCACAAGGTAGCCTCCGGCTATGCCTGCGCCGGGGCCTATGTCTATGATCTGGTCCGCGGCTTCCATGGTCTCCTGGTCGTGCTCTACGACAAGGACGGTGTTGCCTATATCAGCAAGGCTGCGCAGAGCCTGCAGGAGCTTGGCGTTGTCCTTCTGGTGCAAGCCTATGGAGGGCTCGTCCAGTATGTACATTACGCCTACCAGGCTGGAGCCTATCTGGGTGGCCAGCCTTATGCGCTGGCTCTCGCCGCCGGAAAGGGTCGCGGAAGCGCGCGCCATGGTAAGGTAATCCAGGCCGACTTCGTCCAGGAAGCCCAGCCTGTTCTTTATCTCTTTGAGTATGAGCCTTGCTATGGACATGTCCTTTTCGGACAGGGTCTTTTCCAGGTGCTCCGTGAATGCCAGGGCATCGCGCACGGGAAGCTCAGTGTATTCTATAATGTTCTTGCCGCCCACTGTTACGGCAAGGATCTCGTCCCGAAGGCGCTTTCCGTGGCACTTTTCGCAGGTGTCCACGGTCATGTACTCTTCCAGCTTGGCCTTGATCAGCTCCGAATTGGTGTAAGCATGGCGGCGCATAAGGTTGGGGATGACGCCCTCAAAACTGTCCCTTCTGTGGGAGATGCTGCCGTCCCTGCGCACGTAGCCGTACTCCAGGCGGCGTCCGTCTGTGCCGTATAAAAGCTCGTGGGTGAGCTTTGGCGAAAGCTTGTTGTAGGGAGTGTTCATACTCTCCCCGTGGTAAGCCACAAGGGCCTCTATCAGCTGCTTGTAGAAGCCGGAGTACTCCATGCTTGCAAAAGCCTTGGTGAGAGCGCCCTGGTTTAAGGAAAGCTTGGGATCGTCTATTATCAGCTCCGGGTCCATGCGCTCTATAAAGCCCAGGCCGTTGCATATGGGGCAGGCTCCGAACGGCGAGTTGAAGGAGAAGCTGCGCGGCTCCAGCTCCCCAATGCTTATGCCGTGCTCCGGGCAGGCAAGGCTGGTAGAGAAGAGCTGCTCTTCTGTTTCGTCCCCGCGCTGGATGATGGCACCAACAAGGCCACCCTCGGAGTGCTTAAGCGCAAGCTCTACGCTCTCGGAGATGCGCCCCTCCACGCCGGGCTTTACCACTATGCGGTCCACGACTATGTCTATGCTGTGCTTAAAAGTCTTGGAAAGCTTTATCTCGTCCTCTCCCAGGGTCTTTATCTCCCCGTCCACGCGCACGCGCACGAAGCCCTCGCGCTGTATGCGCTCCAGGACCTTTTCGTGCATGCCCTTCTTCTGGCGCACCACAGGGGCCAGCAGTGTGACCCTTGCACCCTCGCCCTTATCCATTATGAGGCCGGCTATCTGGTCCACGCTCTGGCTGCTGATCTCGCGCCCGCAGATGGGGCAGTGAGGCACGCCTATGCGCGCGTAAAGAAGCCTCAGGTAGTCGTAGATCTCCGTGACGGTGCCCACGGTGGACCTGGGGTTCTTGGACGTTGTCTTCTGGTCTATGGATATAGCCGGGGAGAGGCCGTCTATGGAGTCCACATCCGGCTTGTCCACCTGCCCAAGGAACTGCCTTGCGTAGGCAGAAAGGCTCTCAACGTAGCGCCTCTGACCTTCCGCGTAGATGGTATCGAAAGCCAGGGAGCTCTTGCCGGAGCCGGACAGTCCGGTGATGACGACCATCTTGTCCCTTGGTATGGTGAGGTCTATATTCTTGAGGTTATGGGCTCTGGCGCCCTTGATAACTAAGTCTTTTTGCATTACTTTATTCTCTGTGTATTCCTAGTATGGCCGCTGCTTTGAGCGCCGCTATCTGGGTCTTGCCGTCCGATATCTCCCCGGAAAGGACCTTCTCCACCAGCTCCGCAAGCGGCATGGTGAAGACCTCCAGGAATTCGTCCTCGTCCAGGTCCTGCTTGCCTTTATGCAGCCCCTGAGCCAGGTACATGGTTATCTTCTCGTCCGAATAGGCCGGCGCCGGGTAGTAGAGGCCTATATCCGTCCACTTGTCCGCGGTGAGGCCTGTCTCCTCGTGGAGCTCCCTCTTGGCTGCCTCTAAGCGGTCCTCGTCTGCGTAGTCCAGCTTGCCCGCCGGGATCTCTATGACCACGCGGCTTATTGGGTAGCGGTACTGGCGCTCCAGGACCACGCGGCCGTCGTCTGTTACCGGGATGACGCAGACTGCGCCAATATGCTTTATGAGTTCGCGGACTGCTGTGCCGCCGTCCGGCAGCTGCACATCGTCTTTATAAACGTGCAGCACTGTGCCGTCGAACAGCAGCTCGGTGCTTATCTGTTTTTCTGTTAAGTCTTTGTTCATGTTTATCTTTTATTATACTATTAAATCTGTTTTGCGGCGTTCAAATGCTTGCCATCCGGACACGCCTCTCGTCTTGACGGGGCCCCTCCCAGCGGTTCTAAGCTCTGCCTGCGCCAGGGGCTTGCCAATCGCTAAGAACCGGGTTCCCCGACAGTCCGTCAAACAAGCATTTGCTCGCTGCATACTGTTTTATTATCAAACCAAACGCTAAATATCGATCAAACTCTTACTGAAACAAATAGCGCCCGAGCTGCCATTAGGCAGCCACACGGTTCACAGTTTTGAGCGGACCTCCAAGAGGCGGTCACGCAGCACAGCTGCGCGCTCGAAGAGCAGGTCCTTGGCGGCAGCCCTCATCTCCTTCTCCAGCTTGGCCGCGTAGTCCGCAAGCTCCTGCTTTGTGAGCTCCAGCAGGCTCTTGCCCTCGTACTCGTCCACGTCCGCCTCCACCTTGGTGGTGACTTCTATAATATCCCTTACGGCCTTCTTGATGGTCTCCGGGGTTATTCCGTGCTCCTTGTTGTAGGCCTCCTGTATCTTTCTGCGGCGCGCAGTCTCGTCTATAGTGGCCTTCATGGCCGGGCTGATGCTGTCCGCGTACATTATTACGCGGCCCTCCGCGTTTCGGGAAGCGCGGCCTACGGTCTGAATCAGGGAAGTCTCGGTCCTTAAGAAACCTTCCTTGTCCGCGTCCAGTATGGCTACCAGCGCCACCTCCGGAAGGTCCAGGCCCTCTCTGAGCAGGTTAATGCCTACAAGAACATCGAACACGCCAAGGCGCAGGTCTCTCAGGATCTCGTTGCGCTCCAGGGTGTCTATGTCCGAGTGCATGTAGCGCACCTTGAGCCCCGCGTTCTTGAGGTAATCCGTGAGGCTCTCCGCCATCTTCTTGGTAAGAGTGGTTACCAGCACGCGGTGGGACTTTTCCACCTCTTTGTGGATCTCTCCAATCAGGTGGTCTATCTGACCCTCGGACGGCACCACCTCTATGGGCGGATCCAGAAGGCCTGTTGGCCTTATTACCTGCTGAGCGGATATGCCGCCGGATTTCTCCCTTTCGTAGGCAGCGGGCGTTGCGCTTACGTAGAGTATCTGGTTCACCTTACCTTCGAATTCATCGAACCTCAGCGGCCTGTTGTCCAAAGCGCTCGGCAGGCGGAAACCGTACTCAACGAGACTTTCCTTGCGGGCTCTGTCTCCGTTGGCCATGGCGCGCAACTGCGGCAGCATGGCGTGGGATTCGTCCACGATTATAAGGAAATCCTTGGGGAAGAAGTCTATGAGCGTGTAAGGCATAGCCCCCGGCGGGTTGCCTACAAGGTGCCTTGAGTAGTTCTCTATGCCCTTGCAGGTGCCTATCTCGCGGAGCATCTCCAGGTCGTAGCGGGTGCGCTGCTCCAGGCGCTGGGCCTCCAGGATGCGGCCGCGGTCGTAGAACCACTTGAGGCGGTCTTCCAGCTCTTCTTCTATGCTTACCAGGGCACGCTCCATGTTCTCCTTGCTGGTAACGTAATGGCTGGCCGGGAATATTGCCACGTGGCTGCGCTGGGCGATTATCTCCCCCGTCATCTGGTTGAGCTCCTTGATGGAGTCTATCTCGTCCCCGAAAAGCTCCACGCGCACGGCGTTCTCCGAACCTGCAGGGATGATGTCTATGATATCTCCGCGCACGCGGAAGGTGCCGCGCTCAAAACCCAGATCGTTGCGGGTGTACTGGATATCCACAAGCTCCCGCAGTATATCGTTGCGGCTTTTTTGCATGCCGGGGCGCAGGGAAATCATCTGGCTCTTGTACTCGTCCGGGCTGCCCAAGCCGTAGATGCAGGACACAGATGCCACGATTATAACATCCCGGCGCTCCGCTAGGGCGGAAGTTGCCGAGTAGCGCAGGCGGTCTATCTCCTCGTTTACATCCGAGTCCTTTTCTATATAAGTGTCCGTGGAGGGCACGTAGGCCTCCGGCTGGTAGTAATCGTAGTAGGAAATAAAATACTCCACGGCGTTTTTGGGGAAGAATTCCTTGAACTCTCCGCAAAGCTGCGCCGCCAGAGTCTTGTTGTGAGAGATTATGAGCGTGGGTTTCTGCACCTGGGCTATAACGTTAGCCATGGTGAAGGTCTTGCCAGAACCGGTAACGCCAAGCAAGGTCTGGTGTTTTTTGCCCGCTTTAATACCTGCCACAAGCTTTTCGACTGCCTGCGGCTGGTCTCCTGTCATTCCGAATGGGGCTACAAGTTCGAATTTCCCATCCCCGGGGGCTCCTCCCCAGGCGTTCACTGGATCACCTCGTAGAGGCTTGGGGCATCGTCCTTGCCCACGTGCTCCGGCGTGGAGAGCACGCGGACCGTCATC
>CADALS010000075.1 GCA_902788795.1 uncultured Eubacteriales bacterium
CTTTTCGGCCTGAGCCTTGAGCTCCGCAAGTTCCTTGGCGCCGTTAACATGCACGCCCAGAGCCTTGAACTCTGCAGGGTCCGATACTATATTCTTCCCGTTGACCAGGAAAATACCGTTGTCGTAAAGCTTTATCATTGCGCTCTCCTTTTGTGATACGTCCTTAAAATTTTACGTTTTACCTAATTCTAATATGCCCGCCAGCAAGAATCAAATGAAAAAACTATATACGTATACATTCCTATTCGGAATCATCCTATGCGTTTTGTAAACGCTCCGTCTGTCAGCGACTGGCTGCGCAGCGTCTTTTCGAGCATGTCTCTGATATATCCGTCGTAATAGATCTCCTGCTTTTCAGAACCGGAGAGCATTGTATAGCCCGCCTTGCCGCGGTACATGTAGTCGTCTGTCATAACGCAGTATATGTTCCCGTCTTCCAGCGGCTTGCCGTCCACAAGGACCTCCGGAAGTTCCCCGTTCTGCGGCCTTGTTACTATTACGTTAGAGCTTACCGCCAGCGCGCCAAGCACCTCCGAGCGGGACCCGGGGCCCCGTCCGCTCTGCCTTATAAAGCTCTGGTCGAATGACGCCGCCAGTGCCTCCCTTATATTCCGCCCTTTCCACCAGACCATGGTGGGGTTGAGTATGGACGGCGATGTTTCAAGCAGGCTGAGCTTTGTTACCATGCCGGAAAAGCCCCTGCATATTATCCCGTTGTTTATAAGCGCAAAGTCTCCTCCGTACTCGCTTTTAAGGCTGTCTGCGACCATGTTGCAGGCCGGGCATTCGGAAAAGGCGTCAAATGCGAGCTCCCGGCTCATTTCAAACAAAGGCTCGCTGAGCGTTTTGATGCCTTTGGCAGTTTCTTCGGCAAGGACTGCCTCCAGCTCCGGGAAAGGTTCGCAGGCGCCGGTGATGTTCTCTGCTTTTATCGTTACGCTGCGCCGGCCTGACTTTTCAGGGCCATCCGTTTCGTCCAGTATTATCTCCACCCTGCCCAGCATTTTTGAGTGCAGCCCGGAGTGGAATATTACAGTTCCGTTTACGATCTGAGGCTCTGACATCTCCGTGTGGGAGTGCCCTCCGAGTATGAGGTCTATGCCCTGCACCTTTTCGACAAGCTCAGTATCGTGCCATATTCCAAGGTGCGAAAGCAGCACGCAGATGTCGTAGTTTTCTTTCTCCTTTTCCAGTATGGCCGAGACCATAGGCGCAGGATCGTGCAGCTTTACTCCCGCGTTGTCGGTAAAGAACTGAGTCCCGCGGAAAAACGGGCAGGCGCCTATAAGAAGCACACGTATCCCGCTGCGTTCAAGCAGCTTGTACGGAATGATATTCGGGACAGGCCTTCCCTGCAGATCCGTAATGTTGCAGGCCATCATCGGGAAAGCATCAGCCATACGGGAAAGTGTGTCTATCCCTTCAAAAAACTCGTTGTTTCCGACCGCCATTGCATCGAAACCGGCCGCTTTAAGAAGCCGCATAGCCCCAAGGCCCTCTGTGCCGCTTACCATGACGGAGATCATATCGGCAAAGTCTCCGGAATCCAGGATAAGATCGTCCTGCCCTGCGTATTTTCTTATGTGACCGGCCATCCCAATAAAGCCTTCAAAGCGGCTGTGAACATCGTTCGTATGCCAGATAGTGAGTTTTTTCATGGCTGTTCTCCTTTGGCTCAATTATACCATCCGGGAAGTGATTGTAAAATCCCAAGCTGCGGATCTTTGAACGATGTCCGAAAGAAGATATGCGATCCGGTACATAATATAGCGCTGTTTGTATTGACAAAACGCCCCCTGTTGTGGTTTAATATCGAAGATAAATACATCTTTAAACTTGATCCAGAGAGGTCAGAAAGATAGTCAGAATGAATTTTAGCGTAAACGAAAAAGGCTATACCGTTTTTCCCGGGTTTTGCGATGTGCATGTGCATTTTCGCCAGCCGGGATTTTCTTATAAAGAGACCATAAAAACGGGCAGCCTGGCAGCGGCGCGCGGGGGGTACACCGCAGTCTGCACCATGCCGAATCTTAACCCTGTACCCGATTCCATCCCCCATCTTAAAGAACAGCTGGATATCATCGAAAAGGACGCCTGCATAGCCGTCCTGCCTTACGGTGCAATAACTGTCGGCGAAAAAGGCCAGGAGCTTTCGGACCTGGAAGGCATGGCTCCGGACGTTGTGGCCTTCTCCGACGACGGCCGCGGCGTTCAGGCAGAGGACATGATGCGCTCCGCGATGCTGCGCGCCAAGGCTCTTGGCAAGATGATAGTGGCCCACTGCGAGGTGAACGAGCTTTTAAGAGGCGGCTACATCCACGACGGACGCTACGCCGCAGCTCACGGGCACGCAGGGATATGTTCCGAAAGCGAATGGCGCCAGATAGAGCGCGATGTTCGCCTGGTCAAAGAGACAGGCTGCGCATACCACGTCTGCCACATCTCCTGCAGGGAGAGCGTGGAGATAATACGCAAGGCCAAGGCAGAAGGCGTAAACGTTTCCTGCGAGACGGCGCCCCACTACCTGCTTTTGTGCGAGGACGATCTTCAGGAGCTTGGGCGCTTTAAGATGAATCCGCCCCTGCGCTCCGCGGACGACCGCCAGGCACTGATAGAAGGCGTTCTGGACGGCACCATAGAGATGATAGCAACGGACCACGCGCCCCACAGCGCGGAGGAAAAGGCAAAGGGTCTTAAAGGCAGCGCCTTCGGCATAGTAGGCATAGAGACCGCCTTCCCCCTGCTCTACACAGGGCTGGTAAGAACAGGCATAGTTCCGCTGGAAAAGATAATAGTCTGCCTTACCGAAAACCCCAGAAAGCGCTTCGGGATCAAGACGGACCCCGGCCAGTGCGTCTGGGACCTTGAGGCAAAATACAGCATAGACCCGGCCGAGTTCCTCTCCATGGGCAAGGCAACGCCCTTCGAAGGCATGGAAGTCTTCGGGCGCTGCATCAGCACCACTTACAACGGAAACAATGTTTGGAAAATGATAATTGGGGACGGTCCCGAATTGTCAAAATAACAAAATTTGGGAAAATGTCAATTCGGGACCGTCCCCAATTGACAAGAAAGGCATATAAAATGGCAAAGAGAACAGATATCAAGAAAGTACTTATCATCGGATCCGGCCCTATAGTTATAGGACAGGCTGCGGAGTTCGACTACGCAGGCACTCAGGCCTGCCTGGCTCTTAAGGAGGAAGGCTACCAGGTCATCCTGTGCAACTCCAACCCGGCAACCATCATGACAGACACCCAGATAGCGGACAAGGTATACATGGAGCCGCTCACCCTGGAGTACATAGCAAAGATCCTGCGCATGGAGCGCCCGGACGCAATAGTCCCCGGAATAGGCGGACAGACAGGCCTCAACCTGGCCATGCAGCTGGAAAAGAAAGGCGTCCTTAAGGAGTGCGGCTGCAAGCTGCTCGGCACCCCCGCGGACAGCATAGAGCGCGCAGAAGACCGCGAGCTGTTCAAGGAAATGTGCCTTTCCATAGGCGAGCCTGTCATCCCCTCCGAGATAACCTACGACCTTGATCACGCCAAGGAAGCTGCAAAGCACATAGGCTACCCCGTAGTTCTGCGCCCTGCATTCACACTGGGCGGCACCGGCGGCGGCTTTGCATATAACGAAGAAGAGCTCGTAGAGATAGGAACCAACGCCTTCCGCCTCTCCCCCGTGCACCAGGTGCTCGTGGAAAAGAGCGTCAAGGGCTACAAGGAGATAGAGTTCGAGGTAATGCGCGACACCAACGACCACGCGATCACCATCTGCGGCATGGAGAACGTAGACCCCGTAGGCGTCCACACCGGAGACTCCATAGTTGTGGCTCCCATACTCTCCCTGAATGACCACGACCTTAAGATGCTCAACGATTCTGCTATAAAGATAATCAAAGAGCTCAAGATAGAAGGCGGCTGCAACGTACAGTTCGCACTCAACCCGACCTCCAGCGAATACTTCCTGATAGAAGTAAACCCACGCGTTTCCAGGTCCTCCGCACTTGCTTCCAAGGCCAGCGGCTACCCCATCGCAAGGGTCACCGCAAAGATAGCCATGGGCATGAGCTTGGAGGAGATCCCCGTAGCAGGCGGTACCGCTGCAATAGAACCCAGCCTGGACTACATAGTTGCAAAGTTCCCGCGCTTTGCCTTCGACAAGTTCCCCAGCGCACCCAACACCCTGGGCACCCAGATGAAGGCCACAGGCGAGGTCATGGGCATAGGCTCAACACTTGAAGAATGCTGCCTCAAGTCCGTAAGATCCCTTGAGATAGGTGTCTGCCACTTCCACATGGCCAAGTTCGATGCCTGCACTGACAAGGAGCTCTGGGACTACCTCGCAGACTTCCACGCAGACAGCGTGTTTGCGGTATTCGAGCTGCTGCGCCGCGGCGCAAGCATAGAAGAGCTGCACAGGGTCACCATGATAACCGAGCTCTTCCTTGAAAGCTTCAAGAAGATCGTAGACATGGAAAGGACCCTTGCGGACGCAGCTCCGGACTTTGCAGGAAAAGTCTTCGCGGACTGCACTCCTGACATACTCAAGGCAGCAAAGACCATGGGCTTCTCCGACAAGTACATTGCAAAGCTCTGGAACACAGACGAGCTCTCCGTATGGAAGTACAGAAAGAGCCTTGATATCAAGCCCATCTTCCGCATGGTGGACACCCTCCACACCGGAAAGTACATAGCCTACCTCTACTCCTCCTACACAGGAAAGAACGAGTCCAGGCTCACAGACAAGAAAAAGATCGTAGTTCTGGGCGCAGGCCCCATACGCATAGGCCAGGGCGTAGAGTTCGACTACTCCACAGTCCACGCTGTGCAGACCATAAAGCGCGCAGGCTACGAAGCTATAATAATCAACAACAACCCGGAGACCGTCTCCACAGACTACACCACCGCGGACAAGCTCTACTTTGAGCCGCTCACCCCGGAAGACGTAATGGCTATCATAGACTTTGAGCAGCCGGAGGGCGTTATCGCCTCCCTGGGCGGCCAGACAGCCATCAACCTGGCAGAGCCCCTGATGAAGCGCGGAGTAAAGATCATAGGCACCGACTGCGAGGCCATAGACCGCGCAGAAAACCGCGACAGCTTCGAAAAGCTGCTTAAAAACCTTGGCATCCCCCAGCCGCCAGGACACGCTGTCACCAACATAGAGGACGGCGTAAAGGCCGCAGAAGAAGTCGGATACCCCGTTCTGGTGCGCCCGAGCTTCGTTCTGGGAGGCCGCGCTATGCAGATCGTAACTGACGAGGAGCAGCTCCGCCGCTACCTGCAGACCGCTGTAGAGATAGACGCAGACCGCCCCGTTCTGGTAGACAAGTACATCTTCGGCAAGGAAGTCGAAGTCGACGCAGTCTGCGACGGCCGCGACGTGTTCGTGCCGGGCATCATGGAGCTGGTAGAGCGCACAGGCGTCCACAGCGGAGATTCCATAAGCGTATACCCCTCCTTCTCCATCTCCGACAAGGTAAAGGGCACCATACTCCAGTACGCTAAGAAGCTCGGCCCGGCCATCGGCATCGTAGGCCTCTACAACATCCAGTTCATCGTAGACAGGGACGAAAACGTCCACATCATAGAAGTAAACCCAAGGTCCTCCAGGACAGTTCCCTTCCTCTCCAAGGCCACAGGCTACAGCCTTGCGGACATCGCAACTGATGTGATCCTCGGAAAGAGCCTCAAGGAACAGGGCATATTCGACCTCTACCCCGCAGAAAAGGAGCGCTACTACGTAAAGGTACCAGTCTTCTCCTTCAACAAGATCAAGGGTCTGGACGCTTACCTCTCCCCGGAAATGAAGTCCACAGGCGAGGCCATAGGCTACGACAAGAAGCTCAACAGAGCTCTGTACAAGGCTCTGCAGGCTGCAGGCATGAAGCTCAAGAACTACGGCACAGTACTGGTAACTGTGGCTAAGAAGGACCGCGAGGAGGCCCTGCCCCTTGTAAGAAGGTTCTACGACCTTGGATTCAACATCGAGGCCACCAAGGGAACCGCCAAGTTCCTCAAGGAGAACGGAATACGCACAAGGACTCTCAAGAAGATCAGCGACGGCTCCGACGAGATACCCGAATCCATACGCCAGGGCCACATCGCCTACATCATAAACACCAGCGAGGTAGGAGCTACCAAGGCCCTGTCCGACGGACACAAGATAAGGCTTGCGGCTACCGAGAACAACGCTACGCTGTTCACTTCTCTAGACACTGTCCGCGTGCTGCTGGACGTTCTCGAAGAGACAACACTGACCATTTCAACAATAGACGCATAAGATGAAAGATCAACTGTTTACTGTAAAAGAGAATACAAGGCTGACTGAGTCCGTGTGCAGGATGGTGCTGGAGGGCGATACTTCGGCGATAACTGCACCCGGGCAGTTCGTAAACGTGCAGCTGCCGGGAAGGTACCTGCGCAGGCCCATCTCCGTGTGCGATTCCAAGGACGGAGAGCTTACCCTCGTCTACAAGGTGGTCGGCGAAGGCACAGCGGACATGGCCGAGATGCTGCCGGGAACCAGACTGGACATCCTGACCGGCCTTGGCAACGGCTACGACCTGAGGAAGGCCGGCCCTCACCCGCTTGTTATAGGCGGAGGAGTCGGCGTGCCGCCCATGTATAAGCTCACAAAAGAGCTTATCGGAGACGGCCGCATAGACAGGCACATTACCGTTGTCCTTGGCTTCAACACCAAAAGCGAAGTCTTCTACGAAGAAGAGTTCAGAGACCTTGTCCACGACGTAATAGTAACGACTGTGGACGGCAGTTACGGAATAAAGGGTTATGTAACCATGCCTTTAGATCCGGCTTACTACTCCGATTATTACGCCTGCGGCCCCCTGCCTATGCTTAAAGCTGTAAGAAAAGTCATGGCTGAAAGACGCGGCCAGCTCTCGCTCGAAGAGCGCATGGGCTGCGGTTTCGGAGCCTGCATGGGCTGCAGCATAAAGGTTAAGAGCGGATACAAACGCGTCTGCAAAGACGGGCCGGTATTCAGCGCGGACGAGCTTCTCTGGGACTAAACAGGACCTGTACACTGAAATGATCAACGAAAGATTAAAAACAACGCTTTGCGGCATAGAGCTGGACAACCCCGTCATCCCCGCCTCCGGCACCTTCGGATACGGCAGGGAATTCGCGGAAGTCTACGACATAAACATTCTGGGCACCTTCTCCTTTAAGGGCACCACCAGGGACCCGAGGTTCGGCAACCCCACCCCGCGCATTGCGGAGACCGAGGGCGGCATGCTGAACGCTGTAGGACTTCAGAACCCCGGCGTGTAAAAGGTCATAGCAGAAGAGCTCCCTGCCCTCGCAAAGGTCTTCCATAAGCCGGTGATGGCTAACGTCAGCGGCTTTTCCGTCG
>CADALS010000076.1 GCA_902788795.1 uncultured Eubacteriales bacterium
AGCAGCGGAGAGGATAGGTGCCTTGTCTGAGAACTTCTTTTCCTCGGCGGCCTGTGCGGCATCGGCGGCAGCTTCCGCAGCAAGTTCTTCTGCAGTCTTCTCCTTGACATAGCCGGCAGTAAGGCCAGCGTCGTCTGCAAAATCTGCATCGTATGCAGCAGCAAGAGCTTCTGCTTTGTCTGCGATCTTAGCAGCGCCTTCTTCGGCAGCCTTGGCAGCTTCATCGTCTACTTTAGCGGCAGCATCGTTTTCAGCAGCCTGGATAACAGCAGCCGCTTCTATGGCTGCAGCTTCCTTTGCGCCCTTGGCGGCGTCTGCAGCATCTTCTACAGCTTTTTCTGCTACTTCTGCTGCGTTTTCAGCGATGGTCTTGGTTCCGCAGTGTGGGCAGAACTTTGCGTCATCGTCTATTTCTTTTCCGCATATCCGGCAGATCATTTTTTATCCTTTCTTAGTGGTCTACTAGCTTGCTATAACGGACTATTTGCAAAGCTTTGCAACTGTTTCGCTTATCAGCTTACCATCTGCTTTGCCCTTGAGCTCAGCCATTACGGTCTTCATGATAAGGCCTCTGTTCTTTGTTGCTAAAACTTCAGCGAATTTTTCAGTGAGGATCTTCTCGATCTCTTCAGCAGACATTTGCTTTGGAGCGAATTCCTCTATAACAGACAGCTGGTAGCTGTACTGCTCTATAAGATCCTGGCGGCTGGCAGGGGGGGATATCGTCTCTGGTGCCTGCGTCAATAGCGTTCTTCTTTACGGCTGCCACCAGCAGGGAGATGGCATCTTTGCGCTTCTGATCTCTTGCCTTCATGGCATCGATCATGGCTTTCTGCAATGCTTGTGCGGTCATTTTTTCTCCTTTATTCCAGGTTCTGGACCTGTTCTCTTATCTTTTCTATCTCAGCCTTAAGAATAAGGACTTTATCGGTTATATTGATATCGTTGGCTTTGGAACCTATGGTGTTGGACTCTCTGTTCATCTCCTGGACAAGGAAATCCAGCTTTTTTCCAGCGGCTTCGAGGCCCTTGCATATACCAAACAGCTGACTGCAGTGGCTCTTGAGCCTTACGATCTCTTCCGTGATGTTGGACTTGTCCGCAAAGACTGCTGCTTCCAGCAGTATCCTGTCTTCCGGTACTACTGCGTTATCTCCAAGAAGCTCCTTGATGCGTTCCACCATTTTGTCTTTGTAGTTCTGGGCAACTGCAGGGGCGTAGATTTCTATTTCTTCTACGGTATTTTTGATGATCTCTCCGCGGTGGACTATGTCTTCCACAAGCTTTTCGCCCTCGGTGATCTTCATGGCATCGTATTTTTCCAGGGCTTTATCGCAGGCTTCGTAAAGGCAGCGGAGTATTTCTTCTTCGTCTTCTTCTGCGGGGACGGTCTTAAGGACATCAGGCATGCCGGAGATAAGCTCAAGGTCTACATCGCCTTTAAGATCGGGGAGCATCTCCTTGAGCCTTGTAAGGCTTGCGAAGTAGGCCTTTGCGGCGTCCTCGTTGAGCCTTATCTGGGATGAGTCCATGCTCAGATCGTCCACCATTATTGATATATCTATTTTGCCTCTGGGTGCTACAGCCTTGACCCTTGCTTTGAGCTTTTCTTCAGCAAACTGGTAGCGCCTTGGCATCTTGACGGTCATCTCGCAGAAGCGGTGGTTTACGGACTTGATCTCGCAAACAATGCTGCGTTTTTCGTCTGTATATTCACCTCTGCCGAAGCCGGTCATGGATTTTATCATAGAGTTTTCCTTTCTTTAGTGTTATTATTAGAATACATTGTAACACATTTACGGGCATGTTGGAGAAAAATATGAAAAAACTGGGATTCGGCACTATGAGACTGCCTCTTACAGATCCTGAAGATGCATCCAGCGTTGATATCAAAAAGACCACGGAGCTTTTCGACAGGTTTTTGGATGAGGGCTTTACTTACTTCGATACAGCATACTTTTACCATAAGTCCAAAAGCGAGTCTGTTATAGGTGAGGTACTTGTAAAAAGGCATCCAAGGGAATCTTTCAGTATTACCGATAAGCTTCCTATCGATTATCTGAATGAGAAGGCTGATGTGCAGCGCATATACGAAGAGCAGAAAAAACGTCTTGGCACAGAGTATTTCGATTATTATTTCATGCATGCTATAAGCAGGGAGCGTTTTGACAAGGCAAAGGAGTTCGGAGTCCTGGACTACCTGGCAGAAAAGAAAGAAGCAGGAGAGATAAAGCACAGCGGTTTTTCCTTCCACGGAAAGCCGGACGAGCTTGCATACATCCTGGATAATTACGTACCTGAGCTTGTACAGATACAGCTGAACTACTACGACTGGCTGTCAGAAGGAGTTCAGGCTAAAAAGCTCTACGATATCATCAGGAGCCACGGCGCTGAAATATCCATAATGGAACCCTTAAGGGGCGGAGCCCTGGCAGATCCGCCGGAAGAGGTCAGGGCAGCAATTGCGGAAATAGTACCTGGAGCAAGCCCTGCAGAAGCTGGTATAAGGTTTGCAGCATCCATGCCTGGAGTCAAGGTAGTGCTATCCGGCATGAGCAACATGGACCAGCTCACAGAAAACATGGGCTACATGAAGGACTTTGAACCGTTAACGGATGACCAGCTGAACAAGATGGCTGCTCTTTATACGGTCCTGGATAACTGTACCAAGATAAAATGTACAGCCTGCGCTTACTGCGTAGAAGGCTGCCCGATGAATATAGCTATCCCGGATTACTTTGCGCTTTACAACAAGAGCGAAGTGTTCGGCAAGCGCATGGCATATACCGGTGCTTATGCAAAGCTTACGGAAAGCCACGGAAAGGCAGCGGACTGTCTGTCCTGCGGCGCCTGCGAAAGCGTATGTACCCAGGGGCTCCCGATAGCAAGCCTTATGGCAGAAGTTTCAGCAAGATTCGATAAATAATGGCATATGACGGACTGATGGCAGCAGCTGTTCTTGCAGAATGCGGAAAGCAGCTTGCCGGATCAAAAATAGAAAAAATATCACAGCCGGAACCGGACCGCATAGTAATGCAGATCCGCACCTTTTCCGGCAGAAAAAAGCTCTTGCTGGATGTTTCATCCCAGGGAGCAAGAGTACAGTTTACCGAGCAGGAGTTCGAGAACCCTCAGTCAGCTCCTGCATTTTGCATGCTTTTAAGAAAGCATATCCAGGGCGGAAAGATATTAAACGCCTCTCAGCATGGCAGGGAAAGGATAACAGAACTGGAAATAGAAACAGTTAACGAGATGGGATATTCTGTTAACAAGAAGCTCATCGCAGAAACTATGGGAAAGCACAGCAATCTTATCCTTCTGGACGCTCAGAGCGGCAAGATAATAGACTCAATAAAGCGCATATCCATAGACGTTAACCGCGTAAGACAGATACTTCCGGGCGTCATTTACGAATATCCGCCTGTGCAGAATCTTTCCAATCAGGATGGCTACGGTCCAAGCACCAGAGTTGCAATAGAAGAGGGCGGCATGGTTCCGGATCTGTCTGACGGATCAGCGCTGAATTGCTATGTCTACACTTCCGAAGACGGAGCTCCTAAGGACTTCCACGTTTTCCGCATGCCTCAGTACATCGGAAGCTATAAAGAGATGGTGTTTTCTTCGGTCTGCGAGGGCATGGACTGGTTCTACAGCCACAAGTTTGCTACCAACAGACTTGCACAGAAGGCTGATGATCTCAGCAGGCATATAGGAACGCTCATAAGCAAGGCTCAGCTAAAAAAGCAGCGTCTTCTGGAGGAGATAAAAAAGGCAGACGAGGCAGATATCTACAGGCTTAAGGGAGAGCTTCTTAACGCAAACCTGTACCTTGCCAAGCCCGGAGATAAAAAGATAGAGGTCATCAGCTACTACGACGGCTCCAGGCTGACCATAGAGCTGGACGAAAAGATCTCCGCAGCCAAGAACGCTCAGAACTACTACAAAAAGTACGCTAAGCTCAAGTCTTCCAAAAAGGAAAAACTTGCCCAGCTATCTGAGTGCGAAAAGGATATAGAATACCTGAGCTCTGTGCAGGCCCTTGCTTTTGCGGCCCAAAGCGCCGAAGAGCTGGACCAGCTCAGGGAAGAACTTATGGAGCAAGGATACGTAAGGGCAAGGAACACTGCCCAAAGGCGCAAAAAGAGCAAGCCTTCTCCAAGAAAGTACACTTTAAGCTCCGGCCTTACCGTGCTTGTCGGAAGGAACAACACTGAAAACGACCTTATAACGCTCAAGATGGCACAGAAGACCGACTGGTGGTTCCACACCAAGGATATCCACGGTTCCCATGTAGTCATGGTCTGCAACGGCGTGGATCCTTCGCCTCAGGACATGTACGAGGCCGCAGCTATTGCAGCCTGGTTCTCCAAGGGCAGGGATTCCCAGAACGTGCCTGTGGACTACGCCATGGCAAAGAACGTTAAAAAGCCCTCCGGAGCTCGCCCCGGCATGGTGATATTTACAGACAACGGAACTGTCTGGATAGACCCAAAGGACCCGGAGCACAAGTCTTGAGCATGTGCAAAACCGCGTTTTGCACAGACTTTAGCCTCAAAGAACGCTTTTTCCTTGAAAACTCGTGCTGCCTCTGATAACATACAGCTGCGCGCAACTAGCTTAAAACCATAAATGATCCGTCACAAAGCCGCTTGCACCGGCCAATGCAGGCGGTTTTATTGGTTGCACAAAAGAAGCTTATTCGTTATGAATATAGCAAGCGTTAAGTCTTGATTTTTACATATGATTTGTTATATACTAACATGAATTATCATTGATGCATTGAAGAGGTATTTATGAGACAGGGGCGTCTGTTCGTTATCTCCGGTCCTTCCGGAGCCGGAAAAGGAACGATATGCAGCGAGCTATTAAAGTCTGAAGACCTGGAGCTTTCCATCTCCATGACTACGCGCGCGCCAAGAGGCAAGGAAGTAGACGGCGTAAGCTACTACTTTGTGAGCCACGAAGAGTTCCAGAAGACCATAGACGAGGGAGGCCTTCTTGAGTGGGCGGAGATCTACAACAACCGCTACGGAACGCCTAAAGCACCTGTACTTAAAAAGCTGGATGCCGGCAAGGATGTCATCCTGGAGATAGAAATGCAGGGCGCTATGCAGGTAAAAAAGAATTACCCGCAGTGCGTGCTGATATTCGTTCTTCCGCCGTCCCTTTCGGAGCTTAAGAAAAGGCTCATAGCAAGGGGCACGGAAACACCGGAACAGATAGAGCTGCGCACCCGCACAACTCTGGACGAGATCAAAAAGATCAAGGACTACAGCTACTTCATAATCAACGACGATCTTAGCACGGCCCTGCAGGATGCGCGCACTATAATACGCGCAGAGCACCTTCGTGTAGACGACAGGGCAAGTGAGATCATAGAAAGATACGAGAACGAGGAGGTATAACATAATGCTTTTGTATCCATCAATAGATCTGCTCAAGACCAAGGTCGACAGCAAATACACACTTACCATAATGGCAGCAAAGAGGGCGAGAGATCTTATCGACGGCAAGCCAAGACTCACACTTACAGACGTAGATAAGCCCATCAGCATCGCTACATCTGAGATAGCAAACGATTTCATCAGTTACAAGAGAGAGGAATAGGAGAGGTACCCCCAAATGTACAAAATACTCGTAATCAATCCAGGATCCACATCCACAAAGATCGCATTCTATCATGATCATGATCTTGCATGGAAGGAAGAGATCAAGCATCCAAGCGAGGTCATCAAGCAGTATGCAACCATCTACGATCAGCTGGATATGCGCACAGAGCTCGTTGAGAAAGTAACTTTCGAAGATCACGGAGAGAAATACGAAGATCTTTCCGTAGTTATGTGCCGCGGCGGACTGGTCCCCGAGTACTTTGAGGAAGACGGAACCATGCACAGAGTAAGCGCAGGTGCTTATGTAGTAGATGATTACCTCATCGATACTCTCTTCCACAGACCTATAAACAACCACGCTTCCAACCTGGCTTGCGCTATCGGAGACAAGATAGCCAAGAAGGCCGGCGTCAAGGCTTACATCTACGATCCTGTTACCGTAGACGAGCTGGACGATCTCGTAAGGATCACCGGTATCCGCCACATCAAGAAGAGAGGCCAGGGCCACAACCTCAACATGCGTGCTGCAGCTAAGAAGGTCTGCGAGCAGAAAGGCTGGGATTACAACACCAAGAACCTCATCGTTGCTCACCTTGGCGGCGGATCCACAGTTTCCCTGCACCACAACGGCCGCATAGTAGACATCGTCTCCGACGACGAAGGCCAGTTCTCCCCGGAGCGCGCAGGACTCGTTCCTATCTACCTTCTCCTTGCATGGATGAAGAAGGACAACATAGATCCTATGGACATGAAGGAGATCCTTTCCAAGAAGGGCGGAATGATAGACTGGTTCGGCACTGCTGATGCTTACGAGATCGAAAAGAGGGGCATCGCAGGCGATAAGGAGTGCGAAGACATCTACAATGCAATGGCACTGTCCATCGCACGCGCAGTTTCCAGGCTCGCTTGCTACGTTGGCGGCAAGGTAGACGCTATAATCCTTACCGGATCTATTGCAAGGTCCAAGTACCTCATCGATTTCTTCAGGCCTTATGCAGAGTGGATGGGACCCATCGAAGTGATCCCCGGAGAGAACGAGATGCAGGCTCTTTGCGATGCAGGCGTTGGCCTTCTGGACGGTACAGAAACTGCCAAGGTCTACGGACCCAACATGTAAAGCAAAAACCTTCAAAAATCCTTATATATACGCAAAAAAGGCTTGCAAAGCCTTGCAAATTAAGGTAATATACATCCGTTGCGCATTTTGCGCAGCGGATTTTATTATGCACACCCCTAAAATGCTTCGGCGCTCGGTGCCCAATACCGGGTTTAAGCGCTTAGAGAGGGGTGGTAGTTTTAACCGGGAGGTATATTTAAATGGCAGTTATTTCAATGAAACAGCTGCTGGAGGCCGGAGTACATTTCGGTCACCAGACAAGAAGATGGAACCCTAAGATGGCTCCTTACATCTTCACAGAGAGAAACGGAATCTACATCATAGATCTGTCCAAGACTGTCTATAAGGTAGACGAGGCTTACGACTTCGTAAAGAGCGTAGCAGCAGAAGGCAAGTCCATTCTCTTCGTAGGAACCAAGAAGCAGGCACAGGCTGCAGTCAAGGACGAGGCAGAGCGCTGCGGAATGTTCTACGTAAACGAGAGATGGCTGGGCGGAATGCTCACCAACTACAAGACCATCTCTTCCAGGATCAGAAGACTTGCTGAGATCAACAAGATGGCAGAGGACGGAACTTTCGAAGCTCTCACCAAGAAGGAAGTCATCAAGCTCAACAAGGAAGCTGAAAAGCTCGAGAAGTACCTTGGCGGAATCAAGAACATGCACGGCATGCCCGGCGCTATCTTCGTAGTAGATCCCAAGAAGGAAAAGATCGCTATCGCAGAAGCAAGGACACTTGGAATTCCTATCGTAGGTATGTGTGATACCAACTGCGATCCTGACGACGTAGACTACGTCATCCCCGCAAACGACGATGCTATCAGAGCAGTCAAACTCATCACCGGAAAGATGGCAGACGCTGTTATCGAGGGCAAACAGGGTGAATCCTTCGCAGAGGCTCCCGCAGAGGAAGCACCTGCAGAGGACGCAGAAGAAGCTAAGGACGAAGAGTAAGGAGAAATACTATGGCAGCAATCACAGCATCGCTCGTTAAAGAACTTCGCGAAATGACAGGCGCAGGAATGATGGACTGCAAGAAGGCTCTCGTAGAGACCGAAGGCGATCTTAACAAGGCAGTTGAAGTCCTCAGAGAAAAGGGTCTTTCCAAGGCTGCTAAGAAGGCCGGCAGGATCGCAGCAAACGGTCTTGTAAGAATGGCTCTTTCCGATGACTGCAAGACAGCATCTATCGTTGAAGTCAATTCCGAAACAGACTTTGTTGCTAAGAACGAAGAGTTTATCGAATTCGTTGAAG
>CADALS010000077.1 GCA_902788795.1 uncultured Eubacteriales bacterium
TTTACATAAATAAAGATTATGTAGAAAAGCTCGGCTACACAGTTCCGGATATCATTACCTGGGACTGGATATGGGAAGTGTCCGAGGCAGCCATGGCTAAGGACGCAGACGGAAACTACCTGGTGAACGGCCAGAACATAATGATACCGTTCATCTACAAGTCCACGGACAACATGATGATCCAGGCTCTGGCGCAGATGGGCGCCGGCTATTCCAACGAGAACGGAGACATACTGATCTTTAACGACAAGACCTTCGGTTTTCTCTATGAGATCGCAAAGCATGTTCAGACCGGAGCGTTCTCTACCTTCAAGATCGTAAGCTATCCGGCAAACTTCCTTAACGCTGGGCAGAGCATATTTGCCGTGGATTCCACGGCAGGCTCCACCTGGATGGGCAGCAAGGCGCCGCTCCTGGACATTCCTGCTGACACTCTTGTCGAATTCGAGACTGTCGTAAGGCCAGTACCTCAGTTTAATGCCGCGGATCCCAAGATGATATCCCAGGGGCCTTCGGTGTGCATATTCAACAAAGAGGATCCTCAGGAGGTCCTTGCTTCCTGGCTCTTTGTGCAGTACCTGCTGACTAACGATATCCAGATAGGCTACTCCCAGACTGAAGGCTACGTTCCTGTAACTACAAAGGCTCAGAATGCAGCGCAGTACAAGGACTATCTTTCCAGGTCCGGCGAGAACAACA
This sequence comes from uncultured Eubacteriales bacterium, assembly GCA_902788795.1. Lineage (GTDB taxonomy): Bacteria > Bacillota > Clostridia > Peptostreptococcales > Anaerovoracaceae > RUG13409. The sequence continues at coordinate 700 of CADALS010000077.1, forward strand.
ATCTTTACTACGATGTTAAGATAGAGGCTACCAAGCTGCTGCTTGCGCATACCTCTGACACCTTTGTAACTCCTGTGTTCAACGGATCAGCCTCTTTAAGAGATGCTGCAGGGCAGATGATAGAAAACGTTGCAAGGTCCGTGCGACGCAAGGAGACAATAAACGATGATTACATGAAAAAGCTTCAGGAAAATGTAACATCGCTCTACAGGCTGGATCAGGCACATGGTTCTTCCGGAGGCGCCAAAGACCTTGGGGAGCTTCCGTCAACTTCAAAGGCACTTCTTATAGGCCTTGTATGCGCTTGGGTGCTTATAGGAGCCTTTGCGCTGACCAGATATAACATAGAGCATAAGAAGCAGAACGCTTAAGAACGTTAAAATATTAATTTATTGATAAAGCGCAAGCTTTGATTATAATGTATATCGTTAAATAATTATTCATTTGAAGAAAGGGAGTATTATGAAGAAAGTATTATCTGTCCTCCTTGTGCTGGCAATGGTATTCGGCCTTGCTGCATGCGGAGGAAAAAAGAATGAAGACACTGTCAAGGCCATGACCTACCAGGAATACATGGCCGCAGCGGAAGAAGCCAAGGTCGTTGTAGAAGGTTACCTGCAGGGCTATGCATACAGCGCTCAGTACAATAACGTAAGCATGTTTATTCAGGACGAAAATGGTGCTTACTACGCTTACAGAGCTGACTGCACAGCTGAGCAGGCCAAGAGTCTTGCTGAAGGCGCTCACGTAAGAGTTACCGGCAACAAGGGAAGCTTCAGGGGCGAGATAGAGGTCCAGGAGCACTGCACATTCGAAGTGCTCAGCGGCACCAAGGTCTATCCGGCAGCAGATGTTACTGCATCTCTTGCGGACAATGCAGCTCTTCAGGCTAAGATGAACCAGAAAGTTGCTGTTAAAGGCCTTGTTGTAGAGAACATCTACGACGGAGACGGCAAGGGCGCAAGCTTCCTGTACAACTGGGACGGCAGCGGCCAGGCAGGAGCCAACAACGATGTTTATTTCAACGCATCCAGCAATGGCAAGACCTACAACTTCGTAGTTGAGTCCGACGAGTTTGCAGAAGGTTCCGACACCTACAAGGCAGCTACAGCTCTTAAGGTAGGCGATGTTATAGACATCGAGGCCTTCATGTACTGGTACGACGGCCCCAACATGCACGTTAGCAAGTTTACAACCACCAAGGCCAGCAAGACTGCAGCCAAGAGCGCAGGAACCATGAGCTACGCTGAATACACAAGTGCAGCAGTAGACGCTCCTGTTGTTATCGAAGGCTATGTCCAGGGCATTACCGCTTACAACGCACAGTACAACAACTTCAACGTTTATCTTGCAGACGAAGAAGGCAGCTACTACGCTTACGGTGTTGCCGCTTCCCAGGAAGATTACAACAAGATAACCAAGGGTGCGCTGCTCAAGATCAAGGGATTCAAGGGAGCATACCACGATATGCCCGAAGTTGCTCAGGGCGCTGCATTTGAGCTTCTCGACGGTTACTATGTTGCTCCTGTAGTTAACGCTACAGACAAGCTCGGAGATACCGAGGCCATGAAGAGCATCATTGCAAGCAAGGTTCTGCTCAAGGGTCTTACAGTTGTTGCTTCCAAGGTCCAGGACGATCCGGCAGATTATCCTTTCCTCTACAACTGGAACGGCACCGGCTCCGCAGGCAGCAACAGCGATGTCTACTTTAAGGTAGCAGCTGCAGACGGCAAGGAGTACTCCATAGTAGTTGAATCCGACGAGCAGCCAGAAGGCAGCGAGGTCTACACCGCAGCCACCGGCCTTAACATCGGAGATCAGATAGATCTGACCTGCTTCATCTACTGGTACGACGCACCGGATCTTCACGCACAGAGCATTACACTTCTCAGAAAGTAGTTTCAGGCAAACAAAATACCGGCGGCCATATGGCTGCCGGTTTTGTTATGTTTTGTTTAACATCCAAGAACATTGAGCATTTCCGCGCGGACCTTTTCGCCAAGCTCGTGGGGCGTCTTTTCCGCAACTTCTTCCGCAGGGATGACATCCAGGACGTCCAGGTAAATGTCTGTATGATGCCAAGGATATCTGTTCTTTACATCTGCTGTTCCGCGGAGAGTCATAACGACTATGGGAACGCCGCCTTCCTTTGCTATATTGAATATGCCGTTGTGGAAGGGCAGGGTCACGCCGGTCTTGCTCCTGGTGCCTTCCGGATAGACCGCAACGCTTACAGCGTCGTTTCTAAGAAGCCTTGCTGCTCTTTCCTTGGTAACATTGGCCTTTTCGGAATCCTTTCTGTCTATAGGCATAAAGCAGCATTTAAGGATTATCCTTCCGAAGAAGGGGATCTTGAAGTTCGATGCCTTGGATATAAAGGCCAGATCGTATTTTGCGAAAACATGCCAGGTAATAAGCGGGTCGAAATTGGACCTGTGGTTGCTTACCAAAAGGAAGCGCCTTCCCTGAGGAACCTTGTCCATGCCTGTAGTTTTGATCCTGAGCCTGCACACGCGCATAGCAACAGCAGTGGAGAAGTTCAGCAGGAACCTGTAATAGCGGCTGTTGGTATCGTACTCCTTGCTGGGATCTATAAAAAGACCGCTTACGAATAAAAGAAGGAACCACAGGGCCACAATGCCTATGATGCCTAAAAGAACATATACAACTATCATTCTGTACTCCTTGAATTTGGTCAACTTATAATAAAACATTTGCATGTCAAGTTCAACTCATATTATTTTTAATAGAAAAATAATTGTTAATATATAGACATTGCCCTGGCGAGGCTTTATAATTATTTACATAAGTTTTATGATGTACCAGGTGCAGATATGAATTACGAAGACAAATTTGAAGATTACATGCTAAAGGAAAAGGGCTCCGCAAAGAGCACTTTAAGCGCTTATATTTCTGACATCAGAGAATTCACGGATTTTCTTGAAGAACGCGGCAAACAGCCGGAAAAAGCAACCAAAGCAGATGCTTCCGCATTCGTACTTAAGCTTTCAGAGTCAGGAAAGAGCAGTGCTACCATAAACAGAAAGCTTGCTTCGCTCCGCGGCTTTTACAATTATCTGGTGCAGATAGCCGCAGTAAAGGAAAACCCCACACAGGGAATAAAGAGCAGCAAGGTAGCCAGGAAAGAACCGGAGTTTCTTACCGTAGAGGAAGTAGAAGCTCTTCTGGATATCAAGGACGATACGCCTGCAGGCATCAGGGATAAAGCAATGCTGGAGCTCATGTACGCTACCGGTATAAGGGCTTCTGAAGTCTGCGCTGCAAATATAGGGGATATAGACCTTCGCATAGGTTTCATTTCCGTAAGGTCTTCCGGAAAGACCAGAATGGTGCCTATTGGCCGTCCTGCCAGGGCAGCCCTCCGTGCTTACCTTATGACAGCCAGAAAAGAGCTTATTAAGGAAGGCAAGGACGATGACCACGCACTGTTCCTCAGCTACATGGGAGAAAGGCTCACAAGGCAGGGCGTCTGGAAGATACTCAAGTACAGGGCCGGCATAGCAGGCCTGGAAGACAGCCGCATAAGCCCTCAGATACTGCGCAATTCCTTTGCAGCCCACATGATCCAGAACGGAGCGGATATTAAGACTCTTCAGGACATTCTCGGCAACGAGGACATAATGGCCATGAGGCTCTATCTGACGCTTACCAAAAACAGGATCATGGATGTCTACGATAAAGCATTTCCAAGGGCTTAAGGGTTTTTATCATCCTGTAAAATATAATAAAAATAAAGCTTGCATTCACGACCCGCATATAATATAATATGCGGGTCGTATTTCGGACGGTCCTCTGGCAGAGCCTGCGGCATAAGGCCTTAAAGGTGTTCGGCTGCTTATGAACGTCATGTTGATACAAGGAGGATACGAATGGATCTCATCAAATCGATCACACAGGAGTATGAAAAGTCCGATATCCCTGAATTCGGAGTCGGCGATACCGTAAGGGTATCCATCAAGGTTAAAGAAGGAAACAAGGAAAGGATTCAGGTCTTCGAGGGCTTCGTCCTTAAAAGACAGAACGGCGGCATCTCCGAGAGCTTCACAGTAAGGAAGATCTCCTCCGGAGTAGGCGTAGAAAAGACCTTCCCGCTCCATTCTCCCAGGATCGAAAAGATCGAGCTTGTCCGCAAGGGTGATGTCAGAAGAGCTAAGCTCAACTACATGCGCGAGCGCACAGGCAAAGCTGCAAAGATCAAGAATGCAGAAAAATAACAAAAAAAGATCGGAGAGCAGTAGCTCTCCTCTTTTTTTATGATATAATATTCAACTGATGAATATTTATTGGATATTTTTTGGAGGAAGATATGAGATACGCAAGGCAGAGCAAAATTCTTGAGATAATCAAGACCCAGGAGATAGATACCCAGGAAAAGCTTGCGGAAAAGCTTAACGAGGCCGGCTACAAGGCCACTCAGGCTACTGTATCAAGAGATATCAAAGAACTTGGCCTTATCAAGGTCGGTTCAGCCGGAGGCAGAAGCTGCTACGCGGAAGCTCCAAAAGACAGCTTAAGAGATTCCGACAGATTCAGCAAGATCTTAAGGGATACTGTGCTGGAGATCAAAACAGCTGAGAATCTTATTGTTATCAAAACTTTGAGCGGATGCGCCAACGCTGCCGCGGAAGTTATAGATAATATAGCTCCTGAATGCGTAATGGGCACTCTTGCCGGAGATAATACCATTTTCATTGCTGTAGACCATACTTCAAACGTTCAGACAGTTATAGATAAATTCACAAGCATCATAGGCTGACCGGAGGGAAGCGATGATCAGCTATATAGAGATCAGCGATTTTGCAGTCATAAAAGACCTGAAGCTGGAACTGTTCCCGGGCCTCAATATACTTACAGGAGAGACCGGCGCCGGTAAATCAGTCATCATAGAAGCCATAAGCATGGCTCTTGGGGCCAGGGCAGATACCGATTACGTAAGAAAAGGCTCGGATAAAGCCGTTATAAGCCTTATGGCAGAATCGGACGATCCGGGCATAGACGAAATACTGGAAGACATAGGCGCCCCAAAAGAGCAGCCTCTTCTTATACGTCGTGAGATAAGCGCCGCAGGAAGGAGCATTTGCAGGGTAAACGGCATGCCCGTTCCATTGAGCGGACTTTCAAGGCTATGCAAAAAGCTTGCAGATATACACGGCCAGTACGATCAGCAGTATCTTCTGGATCCAGACAAGCATATAGACATCCTGGACCTTTACGCAAGCCAGTCTCTTAAGGATGTAAAGCAGATAACAAAGGACTCCTACAGGCAGTACGCGGATGCATCCACGGAGCTTATGAGGCTTCGTAAAAAGCTGGCGGAAAGCATGCGGGAAAAAGAGCTGCTTGCATTCGAAACAGAAGAGATAAGCAATGCCGCCCTTGTAAAAGGAGAAGACGAAGAGCTCGAGGCTAAGATAAGCCTTATGCAAAATGCCGAGCATATATACACGGCTCTTTCTTCTGCATACAGCAGCCTTTACGCAGGGGACCAGAGCGTGCTTTCCCAGCTTGGAAACGCTATGGAGCAGACCGGAAGCGTAAGCTCTTTTTCCGCAGATCTTTCAGAGATATCGGAACGCATAAGCAATTCCTATTACGAGCTGGAGGATATAAGCTCTGTGCTGCGCGGTCTTAAGGACAGCGTGTCTTACTCTCAGGAAGAGCTGGACGAGGCTGTTGAGCGGCTGGAATCCATAAACTCCCTTAAGCGCAAATACGGAGGCTCTATAGAAAGCATACTGGACTACGCAGCAGAGGCCCAGGCTAAGCTTTCTTACATAGAAAACGCGGACGAGCAGGTAGCTTCTCTGGAGCGCAGGATACAGCTTGCAAGAGAGCAGTACGATGCCGCTGCAGCAAGGCTTTCCAGGCTCAGAAAAGACGCAGCCGGGATACTGGAAGTTAGGATAGACAGGGAGCTTTCCGAGCTCAACTTCAGCAACGCAAGGTTCAAAGTTAAGATAGAGCAGGGCGGAACTTCCGAGAACGGCACGGACCGCGTGGAGTTCCTTATAAGCGCTAACACCGGAGAGGATCCCAAGCCACTGGCTAAAGTTGCAAGCGGCGGCGAGCTCTCCAGGATAATGCTTGCTCTTAAGCGCATAATCGGGGATATAGACGGCATCCCCACAATGATCTTCGACGAGATAGACACAGGTATCAGCGGAGCAACTGCGGGCATAGTCGGTGAAAAGCTGCACGCGATCGCGGAAAACCACCAGGTAATATGCATTACGCACCTTCCGCAGATAGCTGTAAAAGGAGATCATCATTTCAAGATAGAAAAGCATTCGGACGAGATCAGCACGCACACCACTGTGGTGCCGCTTTCCGAAGAAGAAAGAGTAGAAGAGGTAGCAAGGCTGCTTTCCGGCACTACCGTAAGCCAGCAGGCAAGGCTTGCGGCTATGGAGATGCTCGGACGGCAGAACGCATAAATATTTATGGCAGATAACCTTAAAAACAT
>CADALS010000078.1 GCA_902788795.1 uncultured Eubacteriales bacterium
ATGCCTGGCCAGGCATCGAAAGAACCGTCCCCCTGATGCCGAACCGTCCCCCTGATGCAAAACCGTCCCTTTGAATTCTTATAAGTTTATTTTACTGGCACGCCGTTTTCGGTGCAGTACTTGATTATGGTCTTGCGGGTGACTATGCCCACCAAGGAGCCCAGGTCGTCCGTCACCGGAATGAAGTTCTGATTCATGGCGCGGGTCAGCAACTGTTCTATAGTTGCAGTAATTGGCACGGATGGATTGCGGTCTTTTCGCAGGATATCCGTTATTTTTATCGACTCAAGGTCCCGGATATCTATCTCCCGCGGAGCGGCCTCGCCCCTGCGCATCTTTACGATGAACCAGAGGAAGTCCCCCTCGCTTACGGTGCCCAGATATTTGTTGTCGTCGGTAACTACAGGCACTGCCGTGTAGCCGTGCTTTTTCATGGTCTCAAGCGCCTGGCGCACTGTGGAATTGACATTTATGCAAGTGACGTTCTGCCTGAGCGTCAAAAAGAATGCTACGTTCATGGTTTCTCCTTTCTCAGTTGATCCCCTCGCGTCTATTGTACCCTTTAGGCGCAGCCGGAGTCAACCGCAGAGCACCACACACTTGAAATAATGCAGGTTTTCTGCTATATTCGAGTATTGAGGGAAGGCGGAGCATTCGTATGCCGCCAAAGCTCAGAACAGAAGTGCATACCATGGAAAAAACTAAAAGAACAGTACTTGTAACGGCAGGCGGAACAGCCGAGCCCATCGACAACATCAGAAGCATAACAAACACCGGAACAGGCGCCCTGGGCAGCCTTATCGCGGACGCTTTTGCGGCGGACCCGCAGGTGGAGCGCATCATCTACGTCCACGGACGCGGCGCTGTGCTCCCCAAAACGCCCAAAGCCGAGTGCATAGAGGCCGCCTACACCCAGCGCCTGCTGGACACCATGCGCAGGTGCCTCACGGAGGACAAGCCGGACGCCATAATCCACAGCATGGCGGTGTCCGACTACTGCGTGCAGTCCGTTGTAAAGTCCGCAGACCTGCCGGCTATCGTGGACAAAGCCGCAGGCAGCCAGACCGTCATCTCCGAGCAGCAGCTCCTGGACGCGTCGGCGGAGTTCGACCTTCGGGACCTCTACAACAAGATCCCGTCCAGCGCAGGCAACCCGGTCATCTTCCTTAAGCCCACGCCAAAGGTCATCCCGGAGGTAAAGAGGCTGGCGCCGGACACCATACTGGTGGGCTTCAAGCTCCTGGACGACGTTGAGCACGATGAGCTGATGTCTGTGGCTCAGCGGCTCATGAAGAAAAACGACTGCGATTTTGTCCTAGCCAACGACTACACCACCGTAAAAGCCGGCAAGCACACAGGATATCTTATGGATAAAGACGGCGGAGTGCAGACCTTCGTGGGCAAGCCAGCCATAGCCGAGGGCATTGCCAGGGCCGTTTCCGCAAAGTGGAGCAAATAGCAGAAAGGCAGAAAAATGAAGCACATTATACTTGGCGTTACAGGAAGCATAGCCGCCTACAAAGCGGCGGACATAGCCAACACCCTCACAAAGAAGGGGCACTCCGTGCACGTTATCATGACTGACGCTGCAACCAAGCTCATTACGCCGCTGACGCTGCAGACCCTTACGAAAAACAAGGTCCACACGGACATGTTTGACGAATACAAGCCCTCCGAGGTGCAGCACATTTCCCTGGCAAAGCAGGCGGACCTGATGCTGATAGCCCCGGCAACGGCTAATTTTATAGCAAAAGCGGCGGCTGGCATTGCGGACGACATGCTCACCACCGTGCTCTGCGCGTTCATTAACAAGCCGGTCATAATCTGCCCGGCCATGAACACCAATATGTACGAAAATCCGATAACTCAGCGCAATATACAGACTTTAAAGGATCTGGGCTTTACTTTTGTTGAGCCGCGCGAGGCCCTGCTGGCCTGCGGAGACCTGGGCAAGGGCGCCCTTGCATCCGTGGACACCATAATAGAAGCCGCAGACGAGTTCCTGAAATAGCAATTGGGGACGGTTCGGCATCATTTCTTCTCTTTCAGCAGCACAAACTTTTCCAGCGGGAAGAGCACCAGCATCTGCAGCATTCCCGCGCAGGACATTGCAATGGTCGGCGCCAGGTTGCGCCAGAACTCGCTCTGCGAGGCCAGGAGCTTTCCTGCCACCACACCCTGCAGCCAGGTGGAGAAAAGGATCAGGCAGAACAGCACCACCAGATAAATAACGAAATTTTTCTTAGGCGCATCCGATTTGAAGGTGCGCTTTTTGTTCTGAATGTATGCAACTATATTTGCAACTAGGTTGGAAAGGAAGAACGGCAGCACATACCCCCAGTTGCTGTGCCCCGCTCCCATGGTCTGCTCGGAGAATATCCCCGCCAGAAGATCCGGCAGCGGCGCCGTCCAGCCCTTCATGCCAAAATACAGCACATTTACCAGCAGCAGCTGCACCGCCGACGCCAGCAAACTCACCAGCATAAACTTCACCGCCTGCCAAAGCGTTTTGTTTTTAGTCATCCCAAAGCCCCCTGATCGCCAGACCGCATCTTATCTCAGCCACTATTCGCTCTGCCGCCTCAGCGGCTGGCCGCTGCCGTCAAAAACATATCTGTAGTAATCGTTATCCAGAATAGCGTAAGTATACTTCCTTATCCTGGCCACCGTGTTGTTCATCTTGCTCACGTAAGAAGCCACAGCTTCATCCGTCGCCAGCGTGCAGTTACCGGACTTTTCGAACTCACCCGGCACCACGCGGTAAGTGCCCTCCTCCGTGATCCAGTTCCAGTTGCCGCCCTCGGTCGTAAACGTGTTGATTATAGCTATGTGCTGAGAATCCGAGAGTATATCCGTGCCCGCATAGAACCTGGAATCGAAGCTGAGCCCAAACAGGTTCGCCAGCGTAGGCATCAGATCGTAAGCAGCGCACGGAACATCGACCACCACAGGCTCCTCCATGGACGCGCACCAGATGACAGGCCTGTTGCGGTAGACCTCCAGATCCGCCCTCACCGCCTTTTCCGGAAGGCCGTAAAGGTCCGCAAGGTCCTTGTCAGGAAGGCCGTAGGGATAGTGATCCGGACACATCACAAATACCGTATCCTCCAGCTTGCCCGCAGCCTCCAGACGGTCGTAAAGATACTTTACGCAGTTCTCTACCTCTATCTGCGTTGCTATAAAGCCCTTTGCCAGCTCCGTATGATCCAGCCCCTGCACCTCCGCCTGATGGTCCTTTGCCATCTGATTCTCCGTCCATCCGTAGTTAAGATGCCCGGAAATAGTCATGTAATACGCCAGGAAGGGCTCATCGCTGTTCAGATAATCGTCTATGCTCGCCTTGGCCATAAGGTAGTCGGAATTCGGCCAGGTGTCGCGCTCCAGCACCAGCCCGCTGTCTATGGCCTTGAAGAGGCTGTATCCGAAATTGTAGTACGCCAGATACCTGAAATACAGGACGTTCCTGCCGTTGTGGTAGGAATACGTGGAGTACCCGGCGTTCCTGAACAGATTTCCAAGAGCCAGCGGCTGAAGATTGTACGAAGATGCCTCCATGCACGCAGCGGAGTTGTAGAAAAGACCCGTAATATTGGAGTATTCGCCGGTGCCCGTGGACCCGCCCCACATGCCGTCGTAGAAATTGCTGAACACAAAGCCCTCCGAAAGCATCTTGTGCAAAGTGGGGGTCAGCTCCTTGGAAACAGCCTTGTCGGAGAAGGACTCCAGCGTCAGGAAGATCAGATTCTTTCCGGCAAACATCCCTGTGTAATCGTTCTGAGTGCTTGCGGACTTGCTCTGAAAATACCTGTGCATGTCCTTTATGGTCTCATCCTGGGTATCTGCTATAAGCGCAGCAAAATCAACAGGCAGAGCGTTCTTGGGCATGTACTTTATCTCGCTGGCGCGCACGTCTGTTTTGCCAAGCTGGGTCAGATCGTCCGGCACATCCGGGATAACATCCGCCTTCACGCCAAAAGCCATATGGTACAGATCCGTTCCGGTGCTCACCACCACGCCGGTGTTTTCGTAGCACATGGCTGGATCATCCTTAAGATGCCTTAGTATCATGCTGTTTCCGGGGATACGGAGCAGAAAAACAAGAGCCGCAGTCCCGGCCAGAGCCAGCGCAGCAAGCGCGATCCTGGGCCATTTCCCTTTAGGCATCTCCTCTTTTCTGAGGAACGCTATGTATACCGCAAGGGGCACGAACGCCGCCAGCACCATGTACCAGCTCTCCGCTATCCCCACCAGCGCCTCTTTGTAAAACGCCACCGCATTGCCAGCCAGGCCCAGCATATCCCACAGGAAGAACATGTGGAATATGTGGTAGTAGACCATGTGGAAGCTGAACAGCACCGCCAGCACGGAAAGTATGACTATAAACGCGGTGTTCTGGCCGCGCTTTTTAAGCAAAGTTATAAGAAGGGCGAGCAAAGAACCCACAGCAACAGCCGCCGAGGATATGATAAAAATGCCGTCTCCCGCGGGGGATCTCAGCAGAACGACGTGCAGCACCAGTTCAAGGAACAGCAAGCTTGCGGGCAGGAACAGCAGTTTTGCGATCTTGGTCTTCATTTGCTGCCACCCACCCTGTAAAGAAGGAACGCATCCGGCTCGTAGTACTCGTAGATGTAGTGCTTGCCTTCTGTGTCTATGCCGCTGCTGCGGACGCCCACCACTATGCCGTCGTAGCCCTCAGGCAGAAGCAGGGTCCAGGTTATTTCAACGGTCTTCTTGAAGCCGTCGCCCGACTTCTCCCACTCGCCCCTGGAGATGCTGGACGACTCCCGGCACTCCGGGTAGTCCTTACCGTACCAGTTGACGGTAAAGGTGTTGCAGCCCAGTGCCCGATCGTAGACAAAAGAGTGCATAAAGCCCTCTATATCGTAAAAATCGCTTATCAGATAGTTGTAATCAAAGCCGTCGTTTACGCTGTTTTCATCGGAAAAGCTGAGGGACATGCGTATAATATGCCACTCGTAGCCGTTTTTCTTTTTGTGCGATGCGTCTTCGGTCAGGACCTCGCTGCCGGTGATGGTAAAGACCCCTGTAGTGTCCAGTTTTTCCTCGCCGGTGACCGTGTGGAACTCTGCCGGCTCGTTTTCCTTCAGATCAGCCGATATTTTGCGAACGCTAAAATCGGCCTCCAGAGGATCTCCCAGCGTTTCTCCGCATTCGGGGCACCTCATAGGCTCCTGGAAATTTGCCTCCAGCCAGCTGTGCGAATGTATGTTCCCGCAGCCGGCCAGAAGCAAGATCAGTATAAGATTTGCCGCAATTATGGTCTTTTTCACCTGATTTGGCTCTGTCAGATCGTGTAACCGATTATCAGTCGCAGGGTGTTTTCGGCGCCGTCGCGGTGGGAGCGCTCGTAGCCGTGGGACGCGTAGACGCCCGCGCCAATAAGGCCATGCTTAAGATCGTAGCCTGCGCGCAGCGTAGCCTCCACATCCGAGCCGTAGAACGGGTAAATGTCCACAGCGTAGTCCGCGCCGGTCTTCTTTGCCGCCTCTATCAGCCCCTTGACTATCTCGTAGCTGTAAGGCCCGCCGGAATCCTTGGCGCAGATGGACACCTGCCGCTCCGTGCATGTCAGCCCGTCGCCAACGCAGCCCATGTCCACGGACAGAGCCTCCGTAACGCCTGCCGGAACAGACGCGCTGCCGCCGTGCCCAACTTCCTCGTAAACAGTAACGTGAGCCCAGACCTCGCGAGCCGTCTTGGCGCCGCTCTCCTTAAGGTACTTTGCGTAGCCCAGAAGTATGGCAACGCTCAGCTTGTCGTCCAGAAAACGGCTCTTTATGTAGCCGCTTTTGGTAACGCGGGTGCGCGGCTCAAAGCAGATGATATCGCCCACGCCAACGCCCAGCTTCTCCGTGTCTTCCTTGGTCTTGACGTCCTCGTCCAGGACTATCTCCATCTCGTCCCACTTGCGCACGGTGTCGTGATACTTGCCGTTAACGTGCACGGACGCGTTGATCAGCTGGCAGGTGCCTTCCAGCACGCCGCTGAACTTGGTGACCACGCGCACGTTCTCCGCCTCCGCGTTGTTGGCCTCCATGCCGCCCAGCGGAGTTACCGCCAGCCTGCCGTTGGCCTTCACTTCCTTGACCATTCCGCCCAGGGTGTCGCAGTGAGCCTCCAGCAGCAGACCGCCTTTGGGCGCCTCCGCGCCGTTTTCGCAGCCCGCGCCGCCCCAGCTGTCAGGGAAGGGTCCCACCTTGCCCTCCGCATGCCCCTCAGAGGCGCTGAGAGCCGTTTTGGCGGGTTTTTCCGCGCTGTTGGACCCATTGCTCAGTTTTACCAAAACACCGCCTTTAATCGTCTGTTTTGGCTCATATCCGAGCTTTGCAAATTCGTCCATAACCCAGCGCGCAGCGTTGTCCGTGTAACCGCTGGGAGAATCGACAGCAAGCAGCGCAGAAGCGCTGCTCACTATGTAATCTGTGTATTTTTTCAGTTTAAGTTTTGCCATTTTAATACCGTCCGGGAACCTACGCGTCCTCTCTCTTGTCCCAGTCCCATTCCTTCCACTCGGCTATCTTGCGGCCGTACTCCTTCTCCATCATGGGGATCAGGCCCTTGCCTATGAGTATGTGCCTTGGCGGCTTCTCCGCCTTGACGACCTTCATGAGCATCTCGGCAGCGTCCACGGGGCTCTCGCCTGCGGCATCGCCGGCTGCGCTGTTTGCAAGGAACTTGTCGAAAGCTGCCTGGTAATCATCCGAAGCAGCGCCCACAGTGCTGACATTCATCAGGTTGGTCTTGAACGAACCCGGCTCGAACGCAGTGATGGATATACCTGTGCCGCGAAGCTCCCTGCCGAGGTTGTCCAGCATGCCTTCCAGCGCGTACTTGGAGGCGTGATAGGTGGAGCCGTAGCCGAATGCGATCAGTCCCGCCACGGATGTGGTCTGAACTATGCGGCCGCCGCCCTGCTTTCTCATGTAGGGGAGCACTGCCTGGATAACGTTTACGGAACCGAAGTAGTTGACGTCGAACTCGCGGCGCATGTCCTCTTCCGTGGTGTCCTCGAATACGCTCTTGTGCAGGTGGCCTGCGTTGCTTACCAGAACGTCTATGCG
>CADALS010000079.1 GCA_902788795.1 uncultured Eubacteriales bacterium
CTCATTGCGGGGTTCTTGCGCTTTTCTATATTTACCTTTTCGTCTACGCTGCGGTAGGACAGAGCACGCAGAAGAGCGGTTATCGGGAGCTTTCTTGTGCGGTCTACACGCACGGAAAGAGCCTGGTTAGCGTCTGTTTCGTACTCCAGCCATGCACCCCTGTTCGGGATGATCGTTGTAGCGAAAAGTTTGTTATTTGACTTGTCGACGGACATGTCGTAGTAGGGTCCGGGGGAACGGACCAGCTGAGTTACGACGACACGCTCTGCGCCGTTGTAGATAAAGGTTCCCTTTTCAGTCATTACGGGGAAATCACCCATAAAGACTTCCTGTTCTTTGACCTCTCCGGTCTCCTGATTTATCAGCCTGACCTTTACGCGGAGAGCAGAAGCATAGGTAGCATCCCTTTCCTTGCACTCTTCCTGATCGTATTTGGTCTCGCTGGACATTGAATGGTCTACAAACTCCAGTGCGAGATTGTCAGCGTAGTCCCTGATAGGGCTGATGTCCTCGAAGACCTCTGAAAGGCCTTCCTTTATGAACCAGTCATAGGAATCCTTCTGGATGGCTATGAGGTTGGGCATCGGCTGAACAGCCTCTATTTTGGAGAAGCTTTGACGCTCCTTCTTGCCTATTTTAACGGCATGGGGCATTTTATTCCCTCCTTAGTAATCTTATGTCAAACACCGGTGTCAGCAGAAAACGGCAAAAGGGCTGCCCTTTGGAGGGAGCCCTGATGCCACTTGAAATTCTGTCTGACTACTTGAGGTCGACCTTAGCGCCAACTTCCTCGAGCTTAGCCTTGATCTCGTCAGCCTCAGCCTTGGTTGCGCCTTCCTTAACAGCCTTAGGAGCGTTGTCAACGAGCTCCTTAGCTTCCTTGAGTCCGAGGCCGGTGAGCTCACGAACTACCTTGATGACCTTGATCTTCTCTGTACCGATCTCAGCGAGGATAACATCGAAGCTGTCCTTTTCCTCTGCTGCTTCTGCCGGGCCTGCTGCTGCTACTGCTACGGGAGCTGCTGCGGAAACGCCGAACTCCTCTTCGCATGCCTTTACGAGCTCGTTGAGCTCGAGAACTGTCATGTTCTTTATTGCTTCTATGATCTGTTCCTTATTCATTTTGTCCTCCATATTCGACAAAGAAACTGTTTTGATGATTTAGATTGATTATGCTTCTGCCTTTGCCTCAGCAATTGCAGCAAGTGTACGTACGAACTTGCCAACGGGGCTCTGGATGCTGCCCATGAACTTGGCGATGAGCTCGTCTCTGGAAGGAATGCTTGCTACTGTCTTGATTCCTTCTGCATCGTACAGGACGCCTTCTACGACGCCTGCCTTGAAGGCCATCTTGTTGTAATCCTTTATAGCCTTAGCAAGGACCTTTGCCGGTGCTACGGCGTCTGTCTTGCTGATAGCCAGAGCGGACGGTCCTGCGAGGACGCTCTTGAGTCCCTCAAATTCTGTACCTTCTATAGCCTTGGCGATCAGGGTGTTCTTGTATACCGAGTAGTCGACGCCGGCTTCTCTGAGCGCCTTTCTCATTGCTGTGCTCTCTTCTACAGTTGTTCCCATGTAGTCGATGATCACGGCGGACTGAGCGCCTTCGAGCTTGCCCTTTATCTCGTCGATAACGGCTGCTTTGATCTTCAGATTCTCTACTGACATTTACTCTCCTTTCCGGCTTTCTGTAAACGAAAGCCTTTTCGATGTCGCAGACTGAAAAGGCTCTGATTTATGAATCGTAACCTCGGCGAGGTATTGAGCGCTTTTTGTAGCTAAGCGCACTCGCTGTCTACAGCTATTCTATTCTGTTTTAGCTTACGATTCGGCCTTGTCTTAACTGCTTAGCCCAGCTTTGTGGGGTTGATCTTGACTCCGGGGCCCATAGTGGATGCTACGGTTGCGGACTTGATGTACTGACCCTTTGCTGCTGCGGGCTTAGCCTTGATGATAGCTTCCACGAGTGCCTGATAGTTCTCTGCGAGCTTAGCGGCACCGAAGGAAACCTTGCCGATCGGTGTGTGGACAATGTTCTGCTTGTCCAGACGGTACTCTACCTTACCTGCCTTGATCTCGTGCAGTGCCTTGGTAAGATCCATGGTTACTGTACCGGACTTGGGGTTTGGCATGAGTCCCTTAGGTCCGAGGATACGACCGAGGCGGCCTACGACACCCATCATATCCGGGGTAGCCACTACTACGTCGTAATCGAACCAGTTTTCGTGCTGGATCTTCTGCGCAAGCTCTTCTGCTCCTACGAAATCAGCTCCTGCTGCTTCTGCTTCGTGAGCCTTTTCGCCCTTTGCGAACACGAGGACCCTCTTGGTCTTACCTGTTCCGTTGGGGAGCACTACTGCGCCTCTGATCTGCTGGTCTGCATGTCTTCCGTCGAGGCCCATCTTGAAGTGAGCTTCTACGGTCTCGTCGAACTTGGCGGTTCCTGTCTTAACGACAAGGTCCATAGCCTCGTTGACATCGTACAGCATTGCTCTGTCGATGAGCTTTGCTGCATCCTGATACTTTTTGCCTCTCTTTGGCATGTTTTTACCTCCTTGTGGTATTAGCGGCAATGAGCCTCCCACTTACTAACCCTGGACGATAACGCCCATGCTTCTTGCGGTTCCCTTGATCATCTCGGTTGCGGTGTCTTCGTTCGCAGCGTTGAGATCGGGCATCTTCGTCTTAGCGATCTCTCTGGCCTGAGCCTCAGTGATGGTAGCGACCTTCTTCTTGTTAGGTTCGCCGGATCCGGACTCGATTCCTGCAGCCTTCTTGATAAGAACTGCGGCGGGAGGAGTCTTGGTCACGAATGTGAAGCTCTTGTCGGAGTAGACGGTGATGACGACAGGTATTACCATTCCCTGTTCTCCTGCTGTTCTTGCGTTGAACTGCTTGCAGAAGTCCATGATGTTGATACCCTTCTGGCCGAGAGCCGGTCCTACAGGTGGTGCCGGAGTAGCAGCGCCTGCGGCGATCTGCAGCTTTACAAAGCCGTCGATTTTCTTTGCCATTTGTTTCTCCTTTCCACAGGACGATCCTGTTATTTTATATTAAGTTGTTGTAAGCTTTTTAGAGCTTGTCTACCTGATCGAACTCCAGTTCTACAGGTGTTGCGCGGCCGAACATGTCTACCTTGGTGCGGAGAGTCTGCCTGTCCGCGTTGACCTCTTCCACGGAGCCGGTGAAGCCCTTGAAGGGTCCGGAAATGATCTTGACCACATCTCCAACGTTGATGTTGAGAACGATGACGGTCTTTTCTATTCCAAGGCGCCTTACTTCCTCGTCTGTAAGAGGAATGGGTTCTGAGCCTTCTCCTACGAAGCCGGTAACGCCCTGGGTGTTTCTTACGAGGTACCAGGACTCGTTGGTAACTATCATCTTTACGATGACGTAGCCAGGGAAGATCTTGCGGGTCTTTACGACGCGGTTGTTGTCCTTCATTTCCACGCGGTCTTCCGTAGGAACTATGACCTGCAGAACCAGATCCTGCATGCCTCTGTTTTCTACCAGCTTCTCTATATTGGCCTTTACTTTATTTTCATGTCCGGAGTACGTATGGACTACGTACCACTTGGGTTCCTTGCTTCTGCGCAAAAAACCCGCAGGGATCTCGTCCCTTTCTGCAGCGTTGAATACCGGTGCTTTTTCCTTAGAGGTATCCTCTGTCTGCGGGATGTTTGTCTCAGACATAGCAGTCTCCTGTTATACTATAAGGTTGAGGAGAGCAAGGAAAGCTGTATCCAGCAGCCAGAACAGCAGCGCAAAAGCAGCGCATACCACGATGACTACGAGGGTATACTTGTATGTTTCCTTTTTTGTAGGCCATGCTACTTTCTTGAGCTCTGCGCCTACACCCTTGAAATAATCCTTGATCCTGGAGAAGAAGCCCTTCTTTGCGACAGTTTCTGCCATTTTAAGTAGCGTCCTTTCTTTACTTGGTTTCCTTGTGGAGCGTTTCCTTCTTGCAGAACTTGCAGTACTTCATAAGCTCGATGCGGTCGGGATCGTTCCTCTTGTTCTTTGTGGTGTCGTAGTTCCTCTGCTTGCATTCTGTGCATGCGAGGACGACTCTTACTCTGGAACCGGTTGACTTAGCCATTTCTTTCCTCCGTTATTTAATGCGATGATTCGCGAATTTTGGCGACATCCAAAATACACAATGCCGCTTTTCGGCATAGTGACACCTGATAAAGATAACATAAATTAGTGTGAGCGTCAATCAGATTTTTTCGCAAAATGCAATATTTTTTGCAAAAAATATGATCTTCGGGCTGCTTTAAAGCCCTGATACCGGCAAGGCGGCCCTAATCTTCCCTGAAACCGCTGCCGATGATCTCCGAACTGGTGGTAATGATTGTAAATGCGTTGGGATCCGTGCTCCTTACGAACTTCTGAAGCCTTATGGCTTCCCTTCTGCGGCATACGGTATGGAGCATAGTCTTTTCTGCTTTGGAGTAGCCGCCCTCTGCTTTTACAAGCGTGGCGCTGTGGTCCATATCCTTAAGTATAAAATCTATGATAGGCTGAGGCCTGTCGGTTATTATAACGAAATACTTGCAGCTGGTAAAGCTCTCAAGTGCGTTATCTATAATAAACGTAAGAGATACAATGCCGAGCACCGAGAACAGGCCTACTTTTATATCGTACACCAGGAACGTGCCCATGCAGATGACTATATCTACATATAATAATGCCCTGCCTACGTTTATGGAGCTGTACTTTCTGAGTATAAGCGCAAGTATATCGGTTCCGCCGGACGAAGCATCTGCGTGGAATATCATGGCCTGCCCTATGCCCATCAGAAGTATGGAGCAGCAAAGCTCCAGGAAAGGCTGGTCTGTGAGCGGCTTGCTGACAGGAACTGTCTTTTCGAGTATATCTACTACGCCTGAGTAGAGCAAGGAGCAGAATACCGTGCGAAGCCCCACGCTTTTTCCAAGCACGGCAAAACCCACCAAAAGAAGCAGCACGTTAAGGACTGTGAGCCAGGTACCTGTTGTAAGCTTGGTAAGCTCTCCTAAAATTATGCCAAGACCGCCCACTCCGCCCAGAACGAAGCCGTTGGGCATCATAAGAAAATAAAAACTGCCGGAAACAAGCAATGTTCCGACTACCAGAAGGATTGCGTCTTTAGCTGTAATCAAAGGTTTTTTCATACTATTCTCCTCGCAAGTTGTGATTATAACACAATATTCCCCTGCTTACCATAAAATATTCACTGAATGCATAAAAATAATTCTTGACATTAGTTAGGTACCGAATTATAATTAGGTCGAAAGTTAGGTACCGAATCATTTAAAGGGAAAGGAGATAAACTATATGGATGTAAAAAAGGACGATAAACAATTCGATGTTTTAAGATCAGCGCTCACGCTGTCCCGCACTTTAAAAAGAAGGCCGCCCATGCACAGGGAGCACAGCTTCCCGCCTGCAATAGAGCGCGCCCTGCTGGTGATCGCGGCAGCAGAGAGCACAAGCTTCAGTCAGCTTTGCGTGGACCTGGATATAAGGCCCTCCTCTCTTTCGGAGCTTACCGATAAGATGTCCGAGGCCGGCCTTATAGAAAAGAAGGACGATGCTAACGACAAAAGGGTAACGCTCATCAGCCTTACAGAGGCCGGCAAGGCCGCTGCAGATCAGGAAGCTGCCTGCAGAAAAGCAGATCTGGCAGCCTTCTCCGCTTGCTTTACAGAGGAGGAAGCCGAAAGATTCTGCGAACTTGCAGACAAGCTCAGCAGCCATCTCAAGGCTATAACCGCAGACGAAGGCTCCCCGGAAGAAGGCAGCCCCTGCGGCCCGGAGCACAGAGGACACGGCGGACCGGGGCACTGCCATAAAGGCCACCACGGACCCCGCAGGCATCACTGCTTCTAAAGACAATACTCCGCTTGGCAGGCAACTATCTTACCTAACTCAACTATACACAACACACAATACTCCTGCCTTCGGATAAAAAATTCAGCGCCGCTGCAAAACCGGCGCTGTTTTTTAGTTATATTAGGTAGGGATATTAGGGGCTTAAGCTGCGCTCTGCCCCATGGCGCTGTATACAGACCCTGCAATTTCCGATGCGCTGCCACCTGCTGTCCTTCCCTTCCAGCTTCCGTGCCTGTTGTTTATACCGTTGAGGAACTTTATGGCAACCGCACTCTTTTCCCAGTCCCGCAGGTTGGCGTTGTAATCGTCTATAAGTATGTCCGTGGATCTTATTCCTCCGGGAACGCAGGCTGCCTTGCTCTCACCACAATAAGGGAATATGGATCTTACCCGCTCCAGGCTGCTGCCTAGCTGCTGCCTGAGCCAGTTTTTCTTCTCGTCCAGGGCGTAGGGGTTTTCCTTTATTACAGCGGAAAGCGTGTAGAGCTCTATACCGGGGTCTTCCGCAAGGATGCGCAGGGCTTCCAGCGCCTCTTTCTGCGGCTCCAGCTGCCTAAAGAACCCTTCCTTAAGCATTTCCTCGTAGGGAACATCCCTGTACTGCGCCAGAACACCGTCCATATCGAAAAACACCCTTGTCATATCCTTGTCTGTCCTTTCCGGCAGAGGTCCTCCCCTGCCCTGCAAGACAATGATACGATATCGGGTGTTCAAATGTTTGCACACTCTATGCGGCAACTGCGGCCCAGGCGCTCTGCCCTGTAAACACAGCGGCTATGGCGCTCCAGCAGTCGTCCCTTACTATCTTTACTACTTCAAAGCCTGCTGCTTTTATGGCCTGTGCGCACGTTTCCTCCATGTCGTCTATTATGCCGCTTGCTATTAGCACGCTGCCCTCTTTGCAGCACGCGGCAACGTTTTCGCAGAGCTTTACCACAAGCGGCCCGGTAAGATTGGCTGCTATTATATCGTATTTATGATCCAGGCCTTTTACAAGGTCGTTTTTTATGGCTTTTATATTGCTGCAGCCGTTAAGATCCGCGTTCTTTGCGGTGCTGAGCACTGCCTCCGGGTCCATGTCGCAGGCAAAAACGCTCTTTGCACCAAGCTTTGCCCCTATAACTGACAGTATTCCTGTTCCGCAGCCAACGTCCAGCATCTCCATGCCGG
>CADALS010000080.1:0-1734 GCA_902788795.1 uncultured Eubacteriales bacterium
CAGGGGGACGGTTTGGCATGAGGGGGCCGGTTCTTCCGATGCCTGACTGGCATCGAAAGAACCGTCCCCCTGATGCCAAACCGTCCCCCTGATGCCGAACCGGCCCCTTTTTTCCGTTATCTAGCCTAACGTTTTCACTATGAACCGCGTCATTGGGCTCTCGTCCTCCGGGCCGCCCATTTTTGCTTTGTGGATAAAGGTCATGGGCGCGCGGCTCTCGTTGTAGCTCTCCCAAACTGGCAGCTCGCGTCCGCCGCGGTCGCAGCCGTTGGGATCCCCGTCCTTAAAGAAGTTAGCCCAGTAGCTGACCATCTGCTCCGCAAGGTCAAAATGCTTGCCGGTAAACGGCCTCCAGCACGCGGCCAGGCTGCCGAAGAAGAACCACAGGTCCACGGAGTGGAATGCGCCCGGGTCATCCCAGCCCGGAATGTCAGCATCGAACTGGTAATAGTAGTTCTTTACCGGGACCTTTGCCGAACTATCGGCCGCAGCTAGGGAAGCCCTGTCGTTTGCGGCGTCCAGAATGGCCCTGGCGCCCGCCTCCACCGGGGAGAACGAGCTCTTGTAGCACTTCTCCTCTATGAACGGCGCGTCTATCAGCTTCAGCCACTCGCCGGCCTTGTCACCAAAGTACTTGTCCGCAATGGCCTTGAACTCCTCGTCCGTCCTGGCCTCCACCCTTGCCACGAATTCGTCGCGGGTGTTGCCTATCATCAGGGGCACCTGGATGTAATCGCCGGCGCGCATCTTCTGGGCCACGCTGCCGGGGCAGAAATTGCCGTCTATTGTGGTCTCAAAGACCATCTTGATAGGCTCGCCGGGGCGCATCGGAATGGAATCCCTCCACGCCAGGTAGCGGTCCATCAGCTCCTGAGCCGGGATGGCGCGGGCCTCCTCAAGGCTCTTGACGCCAAGGAAATCAAAGAAGCTGACGCCTCTGCGCTCCGCCTCCGCAAGAGGCAGGCTGTCGCCCGGGATCATGCGGCCGTAGCTTCCCAGGAAGGTGCCGCTCATGATCACAGCCCTCTTGAACAGCCCCTTGTTGAGCGGCGAGCACAGCTGAGTCTGCACGCTGCCGCCGCCCGCGGACTGGCCGCCTATCGTTATATTTTCAGGGTCTCCGCCGAACGCGCTGATGTTGCGCCTTACCCAAAGCAGGCCGGCGCGCTGGTCCAGATTGCCGAAGTTGCAGGGGAAGTCCGGGGCCTCTTTGGTGATCTCCGGGTGCGCCAGGAAGCCGAACACATTGAGCCTGTAGTTGACGCTCACGACAACCACGCCGTGCCTTGCAAGGAACTCTCCGTTGAACTCCATCTCGGTGGTGTTGCCCTCCTGAAGGCCGCCGCCGAAGTACCACACAAAGACCGGGAGATTTTCGTCCGGGGTCTTTGCCGGGGTCCAGATGTTAAGGTAGAGGCAGTCTTCGGACATGTCGATGTCCGGGTCCGGGTTCCACTCTCTTTCGTAGATATTGTGCTGAAGGCCAGGCTTTGCCTGCATGGAGATGGGCGCGAACCTTGCGCAGTCCAGCACTCCGTCCCAGTCTTTTGCAGGCTGAGGGGCTCTCCAGCGGTTCTCCCCTACCGGGGGCGCCGCAAAGGGCACGCCTCTGTAGACCATTACTCTTGGGTCTGCTGCGGGAATTCCGCGCAGCCAGCCGTTCTCCACCTTAGTTTGCTTGATCATCTCAATCACCTCCAAAATGTAGGGCAGGGGGACGGCATCAGGGGGACG
>CADALS010000080.1:1809-8815 GCA_902788795.1 uncultured Eubacteriales bacterium
GGTGCCTGTTCGGCACCGGAAGAACCGTCCCCCTGATGCCGTCCCCCCTGATGCCGACCTGCCCCTCGTTTCCTTATTGACCGTAGTAGGCGTTTTCGCCGTGCTTGCGGAAATAGTGTTTGTCCAGCAGGTACTGCTCTACCGGCGGATGGTCCGGATCCAGCGCCAGAACGTGCCACGCCATGTCAGCGCAGGCCTCAAGCGCCACGGAATTGTCCACGGCCTTCTTGGCGCTGCTGCCCCAGGTAAAGGGCCCGTGCCCGCCGACTATGACCGCCGGAATAGCCAGCGGATCCTTGTCCTCAAAGGTCTCCACTATGACCTTGCCTGTGTTGAGCTCGTAATCGTTTTCTATCTCAGCCTCGGTGAGCGGCCTGGTGCAGGGCACCGGCCCATAGAAGTGGTCCGCGTGAGTGGTGCCGAAGGCCGGGATATCGCGCCTCAGCTGCGCAAAGATCGTTGCGAACTTGCTGTGCGTGTGCACTATAGCCTTGATCCCGGGGAACGCCCTGTACAGCTCCAGGTGGGTGTTGGTGTCGGAGGACGGCTTCTTGCTGCCCCAGACCTTGCGGCCGGTCTCGATCTCCACCAGGACCAGGTCCTCAGTGTCCATGGTCTCGTAGGGAACGCCGCTGGGCTTGATCAGCATGTACTTGCCGCTTTTGTCCCTCTGGGAAACGTTGCCCCAGGTGAGGGGCGCCAGGCCGGTGCTTGCAAGGCGCAGGTTGGCCTCCAGGACCTCCTGCTTGAGGGTCGGATCGTCCTCAAAGACCTTGCTTGCTGCAAGCTCGTCTGCCTGCTCCTCGAGCTCTTTTACGGTTATTGCCGCGTCCTTGGCCAGGAGCTTTTCCAGGCCCTCCTGAGTGAGCCCGACCGGCACCTTCTTAGCGCCGCCCTCGGCTCTGATGCCGGGTTTTATTTTTTTATCTTTGTTGTTCATAGTTGTCTCCCTTAGCTGAGCTTTCTGATCAGCTCGCCCAGCGCCAGCTGCTGCTTAAGACCCTCGTAGGTGGTGTCCTTGCCGATGTGGACGAACTCGATTCCCATCAGCTCTGCCCAGTCGGCCAGCATCTGCGCGTCGGCATCGAAGCTGAGCACCGTGTGGTGAGCGCCGCCAGCCAGTATCCACAGCTTGGCGCCGTCCTTCAGGTTGGGCTTGGCCACCCAGGTGACCCTTGCCACCGGCAGGTTGGGCATCTGCAGCGGCGGGGTAATAGCCTCTATATCCTGAACTATCAGGCGCAGGCCGCCGCCCATCTCAATAAGGCTGGCCACCACGCCCTTGCCCGCTTTGCCTGTAAATACAAGGCGAGCCGGGTCTTTCTCGTTCATGCCTATGCCAAGGTGATGGCACTCGATGCGGGGCTTGTCCGCTGCAATGCTCGGGTCCACCTCCAGCATGTGGGCGCCCAGGGAGTACTCGCCGCCCTTGTCCAGGTTGTAGGTGTAGTCCTCCATGAAGGCCGATCCGCCGCCCATGCCTTCTGTCATGAGCTTGATGACGCGATCCATGGCTGCTACCTTCCAGTCGCCCTCCGCGCCGAAGCCGTAGCCGTCAGCCATGAGCCTCTGCGTAGCAAGGCCAGGCAGCTGCTCCATGCCGTAGAGGTCCTCGAAGGTATTGGTGAAAGCGCCGGCGCCCTCGCGCTCCAGCATGCGGCGTATGGCTATCTCCTCGCGCGCCTGGTAGCGCACGCTCTGCATGTTCTTGGTGTTTATATCGTAGAGCTCCTTGTACTGAGCCACGAGCTCGTCCACCTCCGCATCGCAGACGGCGGCCATCTCCTTTACAAGGTCCCCAACAGCCCAGGTGTTGACCTGCCAGCCCAGCTGGATCTGGGTGCCGACCTTGTCGCCCTCGGTAACGGCAACGTTGCGCATGTTGTCGCCAAAGCGGCAGACCTTAAGGTTACGGCTCTCAACGGCGCCGACGGCGGAGCGCATCCATTTGCCGAGCTCGTTCAGCACGTCCGCGTCCTTCCAGTAGCCCATGATTATCTTGCGCGGGAGCCTCATGCGGGCGTGGATGTAGCCGTGCTCGCGGTCCCCGTGGGCAGCCTGGTTGAGGTTCATGAAGTCCATGTCTATCTCTTTGTCCGGGATGCTGCGGTTGTACTGCGTTGCAAAGTGGCAGTACGGCTTTTGCAGCAGTCCAAGGCCGTTGATCCACAGCTTGCTGGGGCTGAAGGTATGACACCAGGCCACTATTCCGCAGCATTTGTCAGAATTGTTGGCGGCCTTTACCAGGGCAACTACTTCGTCGTTGGTCTTTACTGTGTCTTTGTATATGAAGCGGCACGGGATGCGGCTGCTGCGGTTGATGGCGCGCGCCATTTCCCTTGCGTGATCCCTTACCTGCTCCAGAGTCTCCGGGCCGTAAAGGTGCTGGCTTCCGACCACGAACCAGAATTCTCTTTCTTTCAGTTTCATCGTCTATCCTCCTTAGGATCGCTGGGGGTTCGGCACTCGGGGACGGTTCTCTGGTGCCAGCACTTGGGGACGGTTCTCTGGTGCCAACTTTACAAGAGAAGTTGGCACCAGAGAACCGTCCCTAAGTGCTGGCACCAGAGAACCGTCCCCGAGTGCCGAACTGACCCCGTGTTATTACAGTGCTGTCTGCGCGGGCATGCAGGCGCGGTACTTTTCCATGTACGCGTCTATGCCGGCAATGTCCTTTTCGTCCGGGCCTTCAACAACGGCGCCGCCCTTGGAGAGGACTGCCTCGTCCACGAACTCCTCCAGGGTCTGGGCCTTGTTCTTCCTGCCCATGTATGCGGCCAGGATGGCCATGCCCCAGGGGCCTCCCTCGCCTGCGGTCTTAAGTACGGCTATGCGCGCCCTGAGCGCTGCGGCCAAAAGCTTTTGCGCAACTCCGGGGGTCTTCATCAGACCGCCGTGAGCTGTCAGCTGCTCTGCGTGCACGCCTTCCTCGTCCAGAATGTCCGAACCATATCTAAGGCCAGCCACGCTGGAGATCAGAAGAGACCTCATGAAATTCTCGAGGGTCAGCGGCTTTCCGGGCTCGCGGATCACCATCGGGCAGCCTTTTTCGAGGCCCATTACTGGCTCTGCCGCAAAGAAGTTGTAGGACAGAGTGCCGCCGCAGTCCGGATCGCCCTCCATGGCCTTCTTAAACAGCGTGGTGTAGAGATCGTTGGTGCTTACATTTGCGCCAAAAGTGCTCAGCATGTCCTTGAACATGCCCAGCCACGCGTTGATGTCCGAGCTGCAGGTGTTGCAGTGGACCATGGCTACCTGCTTGCCGTCCGGGGTACAGACCACGTCTATCTCCGGGTGCGGCTTTTTGAGCGGCTTCTCCAGGACTATCATGGAGAAGACCGATGTGCCGGCGGAGATGTTGCCGGTCAGCGGCTTGATGCTCGCAGTAGCTACCATGCCTGTGCCTGCGTCGCCTTCGGGCGGGCAGAACGGAACGCCGGGCTGCAGATCGCCTTCCGGATCCAGCAGCCTGGCGCCTTTTTCGGTAAGGCGGCCGGCCACTTCCCCGCAGGGAACGATCTTCGGGAAGAGCTTGTATATATCCAGCTCCCTGCCTTTGGAAGCCGTGAGTTTTCTGAATTTTTCCGCCATGTCCGGGTCGTATTTTGCGTCCTTAACAGTGGCGTTCGGGGCCAGAGGCATAAGCCCGCTGGCTTCGTCTATGCCCAGCACGCGCTCGCCGGTGAGCATCTCGTGGACGTAGCCTTCCAGCGCGGTAACATTGTCCAGCTGGGCCAGGTGCGGTTCATTATTCAGCAGTGCCTGGTAGAGGTGGGCTATGGTCCAGCGCTGCGGGATGTTGAAATTGAAGAGCTCGGTAAGCTCCACCGCGGCAGGACCGGTCATGGTGTTGCGCCAGGTGCGGAAGGGCACCAGGAGCTTGCCGTCCTTATCCCTTGCAATGTAGCCGTGCATCATGGCGGAGATTCCTACGCCGGCCAGGGTCTTTGGCACTGCTCCGCACTTTGCGCGAAGGTCCTTTTTGAGCTCCAGGTAGGCGGTCTGAACGCCCCTCATGGCGTGGTCCAGATCGTAGGTCCAGACGCCGTCCACCAGGCTGTCCTGCCAGGTGAAATCGCCCTGCCCTATGGGGGTGAGGTCTTCGTCTGTGAGCACCGCTTTGATCCTTGTGGAACCCAGCTCTATGCCAAGGAAAGTGCGGCCGGTCTGTACAGCTTCGAGAATATGTTTATCCATAGATCGATACCTCCATCAATATTGATTGTAGTCCCGCAACAGGGCAGTTTCAACAGATTTTTATGCATTAATTCGGCAAAACTGCGCATTACTTGTCCTAAAATGACAAAACCGCTCTTCGTCCGGAAGAGCGGTCCGTATGCGGTCCTGCGCAGCATACTGCCCCAAAGCGCGGGCCTAGCGCAGCGGCGGCAGGCTGTGGATGTCGTAGCTGTCGTAGTAGATATCGAAGGCGGTATCCACGTCGCCCAGGAGCTCTATGAGAGTCCCGGCCTGGAACATCGCGGACAGAGTCCCGGACGGAGCCTTCCAGCAGGCGTTGGAGACCACCTGCAGCTTTTCGTTGCCGGGAGCGTTCGCCCTGAGCAGCGCTTCCGCTTTGAACAGGAGCTCGCCGGTTGCGATGTGGTAGTCGCTGGAGACTATCGCCAGCTTTTTTACCGACGGATAGAGAGAGGTCAGGATGTCGTAGGTGAATATTGCGTTCTGCGCCGTGGTAATGGAGTTGTCCTCCACTATGATGCGCTCTTTGGCGATCCCATGCGCGTTGAGCCACTTTGCCATTTCCCCTGCTTCGGTCGCGGACTGATTTTCAGTTGCAGTGCCTCCGCCGGTGCAGACGACGTAGGAATTCGGGTATTTTTCAAGGCTTTTGAGCGCCACGGTCAGGCGCTGGATCAGTTCGTCCTTCATGCTGCCGTCCGCTTCGAGCTGAAAGCCCAGAACCACTATGCAAAGCTCGTTGGTATCAGACAGCCCGTCCGGCAAAACGTTGTAATTCAGCGGCTGGCCAAGCTGCGGCGATCTCCACAGATCCATGATCTCAGTCCACCTGGCGGCTGTGACCGGGTCCGCGGCGGAAAGCTCTTTCAGCAGGGCTTCTATCCTGTCCGCAGCCTTTGCGCCGTACGTGGCGTGGTCCACGACCATCTCCTGGACTATGCGCTCCACGAGCTTTGGATCTTTTGCCGCATTTGACGGCTGCGCGCCGTTACTGCAGGCGGCCATTGAAAGGCAAAGGCAAAGCGCCAGCAAAACCGCGGCATAACGCCTGATAACACTGTTCCTGATCATTCTGGACCTCCGGTGTAGATTTAATCAATTGTATTATACACCGGCAGCGAAAAATAAGCCCTCACTTTTCACATTATGGTATAATATCCGCAGGAGGTACTGCTATGACTGACCTGGAAAAATACGAAAAGCTCAACAAGATCATAAACGAGTCCAAAAAGACCGTCTTTTTCGGCGGCGCGGGGGTGTCCACGGAGAGCGGCATCCCGGATTTCCGCTCCAAGAACGGACTGTACAACGTCCGCGACGTGCAGTTCGAGCAGTACTCGCCGGAGTACCTGCTGTCTATAGACTGCCTGGAGGACGAGCCGGAGGTCTTCTACGAGTTCTACCGCCAGAAGCTCGAGACCAGCGGGATCAAGCCCAACAAGGCCCACTACAAACTGGCGGAGCTGGAGAAAGCCGGAAAGCTGGCCGGGATAATCACCCAGAACATAGACGGCCTGCACCAAAAAGCCGGTTCCGAAAACGTGGCAGAGGTCCACGGCAGCACCTACCGCAACTACTGCATGCGCTGCGGCAAGCGCTACCCGGCGGACTACATCTTCAAAAGCGGCACAGGCCTGCCGCGCTGCACCGAATGCCGCGGCCTTGTGCGCCCGGACGTTACCCTCTACGGCGAGATGCTTCCGGAAGACCAGATCGCAAAGGCGGACAGCTACATGCGCGGCGCGGAAACGCTGATAGTCGGCGGAACATCGCTCACCGTGTGGCCTGCTGCGGGCTACGTAAGCCGCTTCCGCGGCCAGCACCTGATAATAATCAACCGCGACCCCACCGCCTACGACCACGCGGCGGAACTTGTTTTCCACGATTCTATAGGCGAAGTGCTAAGTCATGTGGTATAATAAAGTTTAGCAACGAAAAAGCTGCAGGCCTGCAAGGGCCGGGCGACCCCATCAGAAAGGGCACAAACCATGGATAAAAACAGGATCTTATTTGCTATCGGAAGAATATGCTTCCTGCTCGGAGCGGCTGCAATGGCAGTATTTCTGGCCATCAAAGACTCCAGAGTCATGACCGCAGGCGGCATATTCCTTATAATAGGCGGACTCATTACAATGTTCGGAGGAGGAGACAAGAAATGAGCGAGATCAAGATCACAAAGGACATAGAAGACGCATACGAAAGCGGCAAACAGGAAGCTGAGCGCATCGTAAACGATCCTGACAAAATGGAGCTTTTCCTGCAGAGGCTGGAGCAAAAGCTCGACGACGTTCCCGTTGTGGGCGAGCAGCTCTCCATGGTGCCAGTAATGGTCTCCATGATCAAGAGCTACGTTAAAAAAGAGTACACAGACGTTCCGGTGCAGACCATCGTGGCTATGGTGGCATCCCTGCTGTACCTGATCTCACCCAAGGATCTGATCAAGGACAGCATTCCGGTGCTGGGTCTGCTGGACGATATTGCTGTTATTGCTCTGTCCTGGAGGTACACCGTGGGCGAGGCCAACAAGTACCAGATCTGGCGCAAGGAGCAGGGCCTGGAGACCGTTTATTTCAACGAGTCTGCTGAGGAGCAGGCCAGAAAGGCCGAGGAGATCGCCCGCGCAGACAAGTTCAACGATGCTGTAGGGGACAAGTTCGAGGCAGCCAAAGACATTGCCGGCGATGCAGCCGCCAAGGTAAAAGAGTTTGTGGGCGATGCCACAGACAAAGTAAAAGGCTTCGTAGACGATAAGTTCAATAAATAAGGAAACGAGGGAAACGAGGGACGGTTTTGCATCAGGGGGACG
>CADALS010000081.1 GCA_902788795.1 uncultured Eubacteriales bacterium
GAACCGTCCCCCTGATGCGTCCCCCTAATATCCGTCCATAAGTTTATGCTTCGTTTACGAGTTTGCCGGTGATGTGCTCCGGGATGAGGGCGAACATGAAGGTCCGCGGGCCGGCGTGCTTTATCTCGCGCTCTATATAATCAGTATCGTTGGTGAACTTGTAGCTCAGCTGCCTGGAGATCTCGTAGATCTTTTCGCGGTCTTCTATAACTTCTATGCGGCCGAACACTATGACGCTGCGGATGTTGAGCGCCCATTCGCCATCGCGGCGGAAGCCTTCGTCGTAGACGCAGAAGGAAGCTTTGGGGTCGCGCAGGATGGATTCGATCTTGTGGCCCTTGCTGCCGCTGTGGAAGTAGAGCCTGCCGTCGGCCTCGTTATAATAGTGGTTGATGGGCAGGGCGTAGGGGTAGCCGTCGTCCCCCTGCACGGCCAGGACGCCGCGCAGCTGGGTCTTTAAAATTTCTATGCACTCCTCTTTGGGGAGGGCCTGCTTAAAACGTGTGATCTCTCTGAACATCTGAGCCTCCAAGTTACAATTTTATAGTAAGAAAGTCAGCAACTGCTATTTAGTTGCCGGCGCCATTTCTATTCTCAGCACAATATCTTTACTGCCGAGCAGTTCTGTCAACTCCGCTTTATTCTTATCGGTCACGTGCCCCAGACGGGTGTAGGACCAGGAATTGCTGCCGTAAAAGATGACTATGCTGCTGCTGTTGTACAGGACTATGTCTCCGGGCTGGGTGGTGGTCTGCTTGTCGGAGGATGGCAGCCTCTGGCCCAGGCTTCCTACCTGCTCGAAGCCGCCGTAGCGTGACATCTGCACTTTTACAGGGGCTTTTTCTGCAATGGCTTTGAGAGCATCAACGGACTCGTTGCTTTCCCAGGCAACGCTTACAGGGGTCTCCCCGATCTTAAGTGTCAGGACCATTTCGGCCTCCTTTTGTGGTGTTTCTTTTTCCGGCGCCGCAGCATTACTGGTGTTTTCCGGTACTGTGTTTTCCGGCGCCGCATTGTTATTGTTGTTTCCTGCGCAGCCGGCAAGGGCCAGAGCCAGCGCCGCTGCGAGCAGTATCGTAAGTATTCTCTTCATGTTTTCCGATGTTTTTAAACTTTTCTGTTTATGCATTCAGCTCTATTTAAACTTTGCTGTAAAGGCGGATCGCTCTCGTACCTGCCTTCAGAGCATAAAAAAGAGGACCGTCCCCTATGCGTTTTTCAGCATAGAGAACCGTCCCCTATGTTGTTACCAGGTGAGGGATGTGCCGCGCGGGAACAGGATGTCCCTGCTGTAGCTGTAGTCGGCGTTGAGCTTGGGCACGTTCACCGGAAGCTTGCCGGTGGGCGATCCGCCGCCTAAAGCCATGTAAACGGCCACAGGCAGGTTGGGCGCGAACTGCGGAACATCACCGGAGAAATCGCCGGGATCCTTGCTCATGCCTCGCGCGTTGTAGACAGCCATCAGGGCGTCCGCATCGGTAAAGCGCGCAAGGTCGTAGGGCAGCTGAGCGCTTATAACAGCTATCTTGCCGCCTCTGCTGTGCACCGCGGAGATCAGCTTGTCTAGGAAATTGGTCCAGTCCGTCTTGGCCGGATCCAGATCGTTAGTGTCGTAGACCGTTGAAACTGCAATGAATTTGTCCGCCAGAGCGGCTATCTTGGCGGCCTCGGAAGTCATGCCGTTGTAGCAGAGTATGCTCACCTCTGTGGAAGCCGGCATCTTGCCGTCAGCCTTCAGCTTGTTGATACCGTAGTTGATGGCGGTCTGCTCGGAAGTGTAGGGGCAGACGATCACGATCTTGCCGCCGGAAGTCAGCGGCAGGAACTCCTCGTTCTTTACAAGGGTGACGGTCTTCTCCGTGATCCTCCACTCTTCGTCGTGGTTGGCCTTGCAGCCAACAACAGCGGCAGCATCGGCGCGGACCTTGGCAAGGTCTCTGAGCTCCGGCAGCTGCAGGCGGTTGTAGTTGGCCTTGAGGGTCAGGATGCGGGTAACAGCCTCGTCTATGCGGGCCATCGGGATCTCGCCCTTGTCCACAAGAGCGGTAAGAGCATCGATCTCTGCCTTAAGGGAGCGGATCTCGTCCGGGTTCCTTGTTTCCTGCGGGATGAGCAGCATGTCTGCGCCTGCAAGTATCGCAAGTCTTGCGGCGTCGGTGGCGTCGAAATTGGCTGCGATGGCGTCCATTACCATGGAGTCTGTGATTATAACGCCGTTAAAACCCATCTTGTTTCTGAGCAGGTCTGTAAGTATGGTCTTGGAAAGGGTTGCCGGCAGGTATATCTCCTTGCCGTCCGCCTTGGATGCGTATTTTGCGCCCTCGATCTGCGGGAACTGGATGTGGGCAGACATTATAACGTCTGTGCCGCCCTTGATGGCTTCCGCAAAGGGCACAAGCTCCAGCTGCTCCAGCTGAGAAAGGCTGCTGAGCACCAGGGGAAGGCCGGTGTGGCTGTCTGTGGCGGTGTTGCCGTGGCCGGGGAAGTGCTTTACTGCGGTCATTATGCCCTGGCTGTGCAGGCCCGCAATAAAGGCCCTGCCCATGGATGCAACGGTAGCCGCATCGTCCGAGAAGGAACGTATTCCTATTACCGGGTTGGCCGGCTCGTTGTTAACGTCGACGCTGGGCGCAAAGTCCAGGTCTATGCCAACGGCCTTGAGCTCGCTTCCTGTAAGAGCGCCGAAAGCCTTTGCGACCTCGGTGTCCGCGGATGCGCCAATAGCCATGCTTCCGGGGCCCTGGGTGCCGGTGGCGAGCCTTGTAACGTAGCCGCCCTCCTGGTCCACGCCTATCAGCAGGTCCGCAAGCGCGTTTCCTGCCTGGTTGGCCCTGCGCATGTTCTCTATGAAGGCCGCGCCGTTTCCGGCGGTCTGCATGTTTTCGGTGAACACGATAACGCCGCCGAACTGTTCGCTCTTAAGGAGCTCCGCCTGAGATTCGTTCAGCTGCCTTACCGGTTCCTGAGCATCCCCTGTGCCCCAGGTCTTAAAGCGCAGCATCATCATCTGGGTGATCTTCTGGCGGGTGGTCATCTTGGCGAGGACCTCTTTGACAGCGTTTTCTGTGGCGCTGTTGCTGCTGTTGTTGCCGGAGCCTCCCTGGCCGCAGCCGGTAAACACAAGGCACACTGCAACAAGCACAGCTGCAAATGATAGTAATCTTTTCTTCATTTCAATACTCCCTTTAAACTTGATCTGGCCGAATGATAATTGGGGACGGTCCCGAATTGTCATTCTTACAAATATTGCCATTATGTCAATTCGGGACCGTCCCCAATTGACTCCCCAATTGACTCCCCAATTGACACAACTGACAAGGACTTGATCGCTGTGGTGGCCAGAGCATCGCAGCGATCGTTGTATTCCACTATCTGCGCAAAACGCTTGTAGCTGAGCTTTTCGCCGCCCGGCGCTTTGGCGCTGATGATAATGTCTCCGTTGTTTTCCTTAAACTTCCTGAAGGCCGGCGCGTTGGCCCTGGCGCCGCCTTCCTTAAGCTTCTGGTGACCCTTTATCAGGTAGAAGTGAGCCGTGTTCGGAGCAAGCAGGGCAAGTAGCTGCTCCCAGAGCTCGCGGTTCTCCACGGGCTTTTTCTGGGCGTTCTTCCAGCCGTTGCGCTGCCAGCCCTGGATCCAGCGCTGCCTGAAGCAGTTGACCAGGTAGGAACTGTCCGAAAAAATGCATAGCTCAAGACCGCTCTCCTTAAGCGCAGAGAGGGCCTCAATAAGGGCTTTGAGCTCCATGCGGTTGTTGGTGGTGTTGACCTCCGCGCCAGAGAGCTCTTTTTCGTGCCCGGCAAATTCCAGCACGCAGCCCCAGCCCCCGACGTTTTCTTCGTTCTGGTTGCCGGAGCACGCGCCGTCTGTGTAGATGTTTACTATCTTAGTCATGTAGCTTAGAACGGTCCGGGCAGGATCAGCTCTATATCAGCGTGTCTGCCCTTGATGAAATCGCCGTCGTAGACGCGCTTTTCGGTGTATTCCTTGCCCTGGAAGGTGACGCCTGCGGGTATGGTGAGTGTTCCGTGGCCGTGAGGCACGCCTGCCTTGAAGCTTCCTTCATAGGTAACGCCGTTTGCAAACTTGAACTTGCCCCAGCCGTAGTACTTGGTGTTCTTTACCTCTCCGGTGTATTCGCCCAGTTTCAGGCCGTCCTTGCATGCGTAGTAGGTGCACTCGCCGCTGAAGACGCCCTTGCTTGCGTTTCCGAAGAGCTTGCTGCCGTCGGGGTAGACCATAACGGCCTCGCCTTCGGAGAAGTCGTCCACATAAATTCCGTTGAAGATCTTGCCGCTCGGGTAGTGGTACTCGCCTTCTTCGGCCCTCTTGCCGGCCTTAAAGGTGCCGACGTAGAACTCGTCGTCCGCGTAGTGGAAGATGCCTTCTCCGTCGTAGGTGTCGTTTTCGAACTCGCCCAGATAGGACTTTCCGATGGGGGTCTGGTAGTAGCCAAGTCCCTTCATCTTGCCGTCCGGCTGGTACTCGCCTGCGTAGAGCGATCCGCTCTTGTATTCCATGACGCCGATAACGCGCTTGCCGTTGCGGAAGAGGCCTGCGAACTTGTTGCCGCTGGTGTAGTACGCAACGCCGTAGCCGTCATAGGTGCCTTTATCGAATTCTCCTGCGTATTTGAACCCGTCTGATGCAATGTAGATGCCGGATCCGCACATTTGGTCGGCTTCGTATTCTCCGTCGTAGCGTGCGCCGTTCTTGTACCAGTAGGTGCCTGCGCCGTGTCTCTTGTCTTCGGAGAACCCGCCCTCGTAGCGAGCTCCAGATTTTGCGTAGTAGAACGTGCCCTGGCCTCCGTAAGTACCAAGGTCGAAGTCTCCGAAGTACCAGTTGCCGGAGGTGAAGAATATCATTCCCTTGCCGTCGCGGTTGCCCAGATCCTTCTGGCCTATGTATTTGGTGCCGGAGCTGTAGGTCTCGCGGACTATGCTGTTTTTGTCTATGCCCGCAAAGAATTCGTCTTCTGTAGGCCGCCAATCCATCTGTTCCGGGGCGGACTGTTTTTTAGTTGCAATCTTGTCGGTTATGTCTTCTGCGGCTTTTTCTGCCAGAAGGCCGCGTTCGTAGGCGTTCCTGGCGTCTGTCCTTACTTCAAGGCCACGGGAAACGATATCCTTGATAACGCCCTGCTTTTCGCATTTTATAGCGGTAAGGGCTTTGTAGAATTCGTCTGTCTTGGGCGGCAGGGCTTCCTTTCTTTCGACTGGGGTGGCCTTGCTAGCTCCGGCAGGCTTTCCGGCGGCGCTGGATGTCTGTTTGTCCGCAGCGGGCTTTGCTGCGGGCTTGTCCTCAGCCTTGACAGCCGGTTTTTCCTCGGCCTTAACGGCAGGTTTTTCCTCGGCCTTCGGCGCGGAGGGCCTTGCGGCAGGAGCATATATCTTTGCTTCCGGCGGGAAGGACTGGGTTATCTCCGCGTAGTAGTCTACGTTTCTGCCGGGGAAGTTCTTGCTGTGGGTGCGCACGCGCTCGTTATTGTTGTTGAAGATGGTCTTCATGAAGCTCGAGAGCACCTGGGTGCGGCTGCTCTTGGTCTTCTGGTCAAGATCGCTGGTGCGTATCTTGCCGGCTATGCGCTTAGCCTCGGTAACTATGTTGTCGATAACGTCAACATCTATGCAGATTATCTGGATCTGGTCGAAGTGCGTGTCGATAACGTACTGGCTCATGGTCTCGGACACTTCGTTGAAGCAGGGCTGGCTGGTGAGCGAGTGCTCGCTTACGAAGAATGCAAGCATGTAGCAGTTGTAAGCCTTGATGGCTTCTATTGCGCTGTCCTTCCAGGACGGCTTGGTCTTGTCCAGGCATTTGTCGTCCAGCCAGATGTTGTAGCCCATCTCCTGGAACCTGATAACGTCGTTAAAGACGCTCTCGTAGTCCTGGCTGCTGTATGAGATGAAGATGTAGGGCTTGTCGAGGTCGCAGGGCCTCATCCTGTCCAGAAGTTCTTGTTTCGTGAGTGCCATTTTTCAGTCTCCGGTGATATACGATCTATTTGAAAAGGTTTATTGGTTATCAGTGGTCTATGGGTGCGGGATCTGTGCGTGCGAGCCCTATGGGTGCGGGATCTCCAGCACTGTGTCTCCGCGCTTGCCGTTTATGAAGTCTCCTTCTATGCGGGTGTCAGCGATGTAGTAAGCAAAGCTGTTGCGATCTCCCAGCGCGCGGCCTGCGGGGATGAAGTAGGTGCCGTGCCCGTGAGGCACGTTGTCGTGCAGGCTGCCCTCGTACCAGCGACCGGCCTCGAAATCGAAGCGGCCCCAGCCCTCGTACTTATTGTTTTTCATCTCGCCGGTGAACGTACCGACCTTTTTGCCATCTCTGACAGCTGTATAGGTGCACTTTCCGTTGAAGACGCCTTTAGTTACATTGCCTTTCAGAATGCTGCCGTTTTTGAATGTCTTAGTCGCAGGGCCGTTTGCGGAGCCCATAGTGTAGGTGGCCTCGAAGACTGTTCCGTCAGCATGGTGAAAAGCTCCTTTGCCGTTGAATTCTCCGTCCTTAAAGCCGCCCTGGTACCAGTCGCCGTTATTGTACCAGTACGTTCCCTGGCCGTTATAATTCCCATCGACAAAGTCTCCGACATACTTTTCGCCTTTGGCTGAGGTATATGTGCCTTTCCCGCTGAGCTTGCCGTCAGTAAAAGTGCCTTTGTAAACGGAGCCGTCATTCCATGTAAACACGCCTTTGCCGGACCGCTTGTCATTGGCGAACTCGCCTTCATAAACGTTTCCGGAATTATAAATGAGCTTGCCGATCCCGTGACGCTTGCCGGCGATATAGGGGCCGGTGTAGCGGCTTTCGTATTTTGCGTCGTAGTATACGCCCGTGCCATTGTAGGTGCCGTTTTTAAAATCGCCGTAGTAGAAGTTGCCGCTTGCAAAGAAGTACAGTCCCTTGCCTTCCAGCTTGTTATCAGCAGAAAACATTCCTATATAGCTGTTTCCGTTTTTGTAGTTTG